>JAKLLM010000272.1 GCA_023150125.1 Zoogloea sp. | reverse complement strand
AAGGTTCCGGCCACCCGCGACTTCGCCATCCGCGACCGCGACGGCGAGAACCGGCTGGTCCCCCTGCGCAGGCGGGCCGAGTACTACCCGATCCGCCACATCGCGCCGCTGGCGCGCAACCGCCGCGCCCTCGGCGTCAATGTCCAGTCGATCCCCAACTCGGCCGAGGCGATCGCCCGCACCCTCCAGGACGGCCAGGCCGCCGCCTCGCGTGCCTTCGAGCTGACCCAGGAGCTCTCGCGCACCGGCAAGCTCGGCGTTGTGATCTACCAGCGCACCCGGCGCGGCGGCACCTCCGGCGCAGAGCGCACCGGCGGGATCGCCTTCGTGAGCGTCCGCATCGAGGACGTCTTCTCGGACATCCTGCAGCAATACCCGCAGATGGGCATTGCCTACTGCCTGGCCGAGATCAGCCCCAAGGGCAGCCGACGCCTCGCCGGGCTCGACCACTGCCCCTCGCCGGGCCATGCGGGTGAAGGCGGAGTCCTGCCGTGGGTCGAGATCTTCGACTTCGCCGGCCGCACCTGGTCCCTCAGCTTCATCCCCGAGCCCGGCTACCCGCCCCTCCACCGGGGCTGGGAGAGCTGGACGCTGATCGTCATCGGCCTGCTGTCGGCCGGCCTGCTCGGCACCTTCCTGCTCGTCACCAGCGGGCGCACGCGACGCATCGAGAGCCTCGTTTCCCAGCGCACCGCCGAGCTGGCCGACGCGAGCTCGCGCCTCATAGCCAAGCAGGCCATCCTCACCCACGCCGAGCGCATCGCCCGGCTCGGCAGCTGGGAAACCCAGCCCGCCACCGGCAGGACCTACTGGTCGGCCGAGCTGTTCCACATCCTCGGCGTCCCGCCCGAGCAGCCCGCCGGCGTCGACCGGCTGCTCGCCGCCATCCACCCGGACGACCGCGAAACCCTGCGCACCGCGCTGAACGAAGTCGAGAACGGCGCCGCGGCCACCAGCGTCGATGTCCGCCTGCCCGCCCGCGACGGCCGCTCGCCCATCGTCCACGTATCCATCGAAGCCACCCGCGGCCTGGGCGGCATCGCCACCCTCCGCGGCACCCTGCAGGACATCACCGAGCGCCGCGCGGCCGAAGCCCACATCCACTACCTCGCCCACTACGACACCCTCACCGGGCTGCCCAACCGCGCCCAGTGGGCCAGCCGCGCCAGCCAGGCCCTCGCCTTCGCACGCCGCAACCAGCTGAAGCTGGCGGTGCTGTTCCTCGACCTGGACAACTTCAAGACCATCAACGACACCCTGGGCCACCCGGTGGGCGACCTCCTGCTGTCGTCCGCCGCCCGCCGCCTGTCGGCCTGCCTGCGCGACGAGGACGTGCTGGCGCGCATCGGCGGCGACGAGTTCGTGATCCTGCTGCCCAACCTCAACCGCAGCGACGACGCCGCCGTCGTGGCCCGCAAGCTCCTCGCCAGCCTCACCCAGCCCTTCGACATCGACGGCCAGGAGCTCACCGTCAGCACCAGCATCGGCATCGCGGTGTATCCGGGCAACGGCAGCGACATCGACGTCCTGCTCAAGCACGCCGACACCGCGATGTACGGCGCCAAGAGCGAAGGCCGCAACGACTTCCGCTTCTTCACACCCGACATGAACAGCCGGGCCTTCGCCCGCCTCAAGCTCGAGAACGCCCTGCGCCGGGCCATCGAGCGCGACGAGCTGATCCTCGAATACCAGCCCCAGTGGGAGATGCCCGAGCAGCGCCTGATCGGCGTCGAGGCCCTGGTGCGCTGGCAGCACCCCGAGCGCGGCCGGATCAACCCGCTTGAATTCATCCCGGTGGCCGAGGAGAGCGGCCTCATCCACGCCATCGGCGACCACGTGCTGCGCAGCGCCTGCCGCCAGCAGGTCGCCTGGCGCGCGGCCGGGCTGCGGCCGGTGAGCATCGCGGTGAACATCTCGGCGCTGCAGTTCCGTCGGCAGGGCTTCGTCGAGCGGGTCAGCGGGATCATCGCCGAGACCGGCGCCGACCCGCGGGGGCTCGACCTGGAGCTCACCGAAAGCGCCCTGATGCAGCCCAGCCCCGAGATCGAGGATCAGCTCGCCAGACTGCGCGGGATGGGCTTCGGGCTGGCCCTGGACGATTTCGGCACCGGCTACTCCAGCCTCGCCTACCTGAAGCGGATGCCCCTCACCCACCTCAAGATCGACCGCTCCTTCGTGCAGGACCTGCCCGGTGACACCGAGGACGCCGCCATCGCCACCGCCACCCTGTCGATCGCCCGCGACCTCGGCCTCCAGGTGATCGCAGAAGGCGTCGAGACCCCGGCCCAGCGGGACTTCCTGCTCGCGCGCCAGTGCCGGGTGATGCAGGGCTACCTGCTGTCCCGCCCCCTGCCAGCCGAGCGCGTGACCGAACTGCTGCGCGCCCAGGCCTCCGACGGCACTGCGGCGGCCGGCTGAGCCGGCGCCAGCGGCGCTATTCCTTGATGCCCAGCCGCTCCAGCCGATAGCGCAGCGAGCGGAAGGTCACCCCCAGCGCCCGGGCGGCCGCCGTGCGGTTGCCGCCGGTTTTCTCGAGGGCCTCCTCGATCACGTGGCGCTCGACCCGGTCGAGGTAATCCTGCAGTGGCGCCCCGCCCGGCGTCTCGGGCTCGGCATGGCTGGCCTCGCCGATGTCGCTCGGGTCGAGGAGCAGGTCGTCCGGCCCGATCGCGTCGCCGCTGCACAGCGCCAGCGCGCGCTCCAGCACGTTCTCGAGCTCCCGCACGTTGCCCGGAAAGGCGTAGGCCTTGAGCGCCTTGAGGGCGCCCTCGCTGAGCTTCACCGCCGGCAGGCCGGACGACTCGGCCAGGCGCGCCAGCAGCACCTCGGCCAGCTGCGGGATGTCCTCGCTGCGCTCGCGCAGGGCCGGCATGCGCAGTTCGATCACGTTGAGGCGGTAAAACAAGTCCTGGCGGAAGCGCGCCGCCTCCACCATCGCCTTGAGGTTCTGGTGGGTGGCGCTGAGGATGCGCACGTCCACCGCGGTCTCGGCCGTGTCGCCGAGGCGGCGGAACTTCTTTTCCTGGATCGCCCGCAGCAGCTTGACCTGCATCGGCAGCGGCAGATCGCCCACCTCGTCGAGGAACAGCGTGCCCCCGTGGGCCGCCTGGAAGAAGCCCTCCCGGTCGGCGTCGGCGCCGGTGAAGGCCCCCTTGCGGGCACCGAAGAACTCGCTCTCCATCAGGTTCTCGGGGATCGCGCCGCAGTTGACCGCCACGAAGGGCGCCGCCGCGCGAGGGCCCAGCTCGTGGATCATCCGCGCTGCGCGCTCCTTGCCGCTGCCCGACTCGCCCGAGATGAAGACCGGCGCCTGGCTGCGCGCCAGCTTCTCGATGAGCGAGCGCACCTGCACCATCGCCGGCGAATCGCCGATCAGGCTGGAGCTGTCCTTGCGCGCGCCCTCGGCGCCCTCGGGGCTCACCGAGAACACCGACTTGACGAGCGCCCGCAGCTGGTCGATCGAGACCGGCTTGGAGAGATAGTCGAAGGCCCCGGCCTTGAGAGCCGTCACTGCGTTGTCCATGCTGCCGAAGGCGGTGATCACCGCCACCGGCAGGTCGCGCACGTTCTCGGCGATGTAGCGGACCAGCTCCAGGCCGTCGCCGTCGGGCAGGCGCATGTCGGAGAGGCACAGGCGGTAGCGCTTTTCGCCGAGCAGGCGCCGGGCCTCGGCGAGGCTGGCCGCGCCATCGCTGGCGAGGCCCAGGCGCAGCAGGGACAGTTCGAGGAGTTCGCGGATGTCGTCCTCGTCATCGACAATCAGCACATCCGGCCCGCTCGAACGGGCACGCCTTTCAATCTGGGTCATGGTTTGACGCGTCCGATGAGTCGGAAATGGGCACCCGGCAGTGCGGCCGGCTCGCTGGCACACAGCTCGAGCACGGCGCCGTTGGCCTCCGCCAGTTCGCGGGAGATGTACAGCCCGAGGCCGGTCCCTTTCGAATGGGTGGTAAAGAAGGGTTCGAAGATCTGTGCCCGCAGGTTTTCGGGCACGCCCGGGCCATCGTCAAGCACATCCAGGGCTACGCGACCGTCATCGCGCAGCGCGGCGCTGATTTGTACCGCAGCCGGGCGTTTGCTGCAATGCCTGTAAGCATTGACGACCAGATTCGACAGGATCTGGCGCATGTGGGTGCGGTCGATCGCCATCTCGAGCCCCGGCAGCACCCGGTTGACCACCACCCCCTGCGCGCCGTCGGCCTTGCCGACCTCGAACTCCTCGATGTACTCGGCCACGAACTCGGCCAGCCGCAGCACCTCGCGCAGCGCCTCGTCGCGCCGCCCGAGGGCCAGCACGTCGCCCACCAGGTTGTCGATGCGCTGCGCGTTGCTGCCGATGATGCGGATCAGGCGGGCCTGCATCTCGCTGCGCTTTTCCTCGCGCAGCAACTCCGCCGCCTGCGACACCGAGGCCAGCGGGTTGCGGATCTCGTGGGCAATGCTGGCGGTGAGGCGCCCCAGCGCCGCCAGCTTCACCTGCTGCACCTGGCTGTGGATGCGGTCGAGGTCTTCCAGGTACACCAGCGTCTCGCGCGCCTCGCCGGCCGGCAGGAAGCGCGCCAGCAGCATCGTGCCGCTGCCCTCGGCGCGCAGGCTGTGGCTGGAATCGTCCCGCGCGCCGGCGTCGCGCAGCGCCCGGGCGAGGGCCGGCGCGTAGGCCGCCAGCGG
>JAKLLM010000271.1 GCA_023150125.1 Zoogloea sp. | reverse complement strand
CGCCCGGGGCTACTACCCCTACGTGCCGAGCTGCCCCGAGGGCTGGCGAGCCGTGGCCGCCACCCCGCCCGGCGGCGGCACCTCATCAGGAGAGAGGCAACCATGAAGATCGCCCGCAAGGCCCACGCGCTTCTTCCCATCGCGCTGCTCGCCGGTTGCGCCAGCCTGCCCACCGGCCCGCGAGTGGCCGTGATGCCGGCACCGGGCAAGCCCTTCGAGGTCTTCGTTCAGGAAGACCGCCAGTGCCGCAGCTTCGCGGAACAGTCCATCGGGATGAACACGACCGACCGGGCCGCCGAAAACCTGGTCGGGAGCGCCGCAGTGGGCACCGCCATCGGCGCCGCGGCGGGCGCCCTCGCCGGCGGCAACCGCGGGGCGGCCACCGGCGCCGCGGTGGGCATGGTCGCCGGCACCGCCACCGGGACATCCAACGCCGCCTACGCCGGCGCCGAAGCCCAGCGCCGCTACGACATCGCGTACCAGCAGTGCATGTACGCCAAGGGCAACCAGCTGCCCGGCAGCGCCTACGGCTATCGCCAGCCGGCGCCCGCCACCGGCACCCCTTATCACTACCCACCACCGCCACCACCGCGGCGCTGAGGCCGGGCGACGGCAAGCATTGCGGGTGACTTCCCCTGCGCCCTGCGGCACAATCCCGGCGCAGGAGAATCGCCCATGAAATTCGATGTACTCGTCGTCGGTGCCGGCCTGGCCGGCGCTGCCCTGGCGGCTGCCCTGCGCGGCAGCAATCTGAAGGTCGGCATCGTGGAAACCCGCCCCCCGGCCCGGCCGGCCGGGTGGGATCCGCGCATCTACGCGATCAGCCCCGCCAATGTCGAGTTCCTGAGCGGCATCGGCATCTGGCAGCACCTCGACGCGGCCCGCATGGCCCCCGTCTACGACATGGAAATCCATGGCGACGCCGGCGGCCAGCTGGATTTCTCGGCCTACGACAGCGGCCTGCGCGAGCTGGCCTGGATCGTCGAATCCAGCCTGATGCAGCAGGAGCTGTGGGAAACCGTCAAGCGCCAGCACAACGTCACCCTCGTCTGCCCGGCCGCCCCGGCCGCCCTCGCCATCGACGACAGCGCCGCCCGCCTCACGCTTGCCGACGGCCGGCGCATCGAGGCGCGCCTGGTGGTGGCCGCCGACGGCCGCGACTCGTGGGTGCGCCAGGCCGCCGGCATCGGCGCGCGCAACACACCCTACGACGAGAAGGGCGTCGTCGCCAACTTCCGCTGCGAGAAGCCCCACCGCAACACGGCCTTCCAGTGGTTCCGCAAGGACGGCGTGCTGGCCTACCTGCCGCTGCCCGACCAGCACATGTCGATGGTCTGGTCGGCCCCCGACGTCCTCGCCGACGAGCTCGTCGCACTGCCACCCGAGGCCCTCTGCACGCGGGTGGCCGAGGCCGGCGGAGAGCGCCTCGGCAAGCTCGAACTCGTCACCCCGGCGGCGGCCTTCGCGCTGCGCCTGATGCGCGTCGAAGCGGTCGTCCAGCCGCGCCTCGCCTTGATCGGCGACGCCGCCCACGCAATCCACCCGCTCTCCGGCCACGGCATCAACCTGGGCTACCAGGACGCCCGCGTGCTCGCCGCGCAGCTCGGCGGCCTGCCCGCCTGGCGCGACCCGGGCGAGCTGGCGGTGCTGCGCGCCTACGCCCGCGCCCGCGCCGAGGAAACCGCCCTGCTGCAATACACCACCCACGGCCTCAACCGCCTGTTCAAGCCCGCCGACCCGCTGCTGTCGGGCCTGCGCAACCTGGGCTTGAACCTCACCAACCGCCTGCCGGTCCTACGCAATGCACTGATCCGCTACGCGATCGCGGGCCGCTTCTGAGCCCTTCCATTTTTGAACCCTGTCGTTCCCTGGAGAACCGGATGAAATTCCCCTTCGTGCGTTCGTTGCTCGCCACCCTCCTCCTCGCCGCGGGCGTCGCCCACGCTGCCGACGACGAGGCCAAGGTCAAGAAAAACCTGGAGAGCTTCCTCAACGCACCTGCCGTCGAAAGCGTCAAGAAAACGCCATATGGCGGGCTGTTCGAGGTCGTGCTGAAATCCGGCGAACTGCTCTACACCGACGGCAGCGCCAGCTTCATCATCGACGGCAACATCATCGACGCCAAGACCCGCAAGAACGTCACCCAGGCGCGCATGGCCCAGCTGATGAAGATCGACTTCGCCACGCTGCCCCTCGACCAGGCCATCAAGCAGGTTCGTGGCAACGGCAAGCGCGTCATCGCCAGCTTCGAAGACCCCAACTGCGGCTACTGCAAGCGCCTCGCCAAAGACCTGCAAGGCCTCAAGGACGCCACGGTTTACACCTTCCTGTATCCCATCCTGAGCCCCGACTCCACCGAGAAGTCGAAGAACATCTGGTGCGCCAAGGACAAGGCCGCCGCCTGGAACGACTGGATGGTCGGCGGCAAGGCGCCGACGGCTGCGGCGGCCGGCTGCGACACCAGCGCCATCGACAAGAACGTCGCCCTCGGCCAGAAGATCAAGGTCACCGGCACCCCGACGATCTTCACCGCCGACGGCAACCGCCTGCCCGGCGCCGTGCCCCTCGCCCAGCTCGAGCAGGCGATGAGCCAGGCCGGCACCAAGTAAGCAGCGCCCACGCCCTTTACCGACGCCCGCCCCGCGCGGGCGTTTCACATGGTGCTCAGGCGGCCTGACGCGGCCGTCGCGGCCTGACGATCGGCAGGCAGGCCTCGGCAGGGCGGCCCAGCAGGTGCCCCTGCAGCCAGTCAGCCCCTGCCTCCCGCGCCACCTGCAGCTGCAGGGGGTTCTCGATGCACTGGATGCCGAGCTGCAGGCCGAGTCGACGGGCCTCGACCGCCAGCTCGCTCATCACCCGCTTGGCCAGGCTGAGGTGCCCGAAATGGCCGATCAGGCAGCGGTCGAGCTTGACGATGTCCGGCGCCAGGGCCTCGAGGCGGTCGAGGTCGGCCGAATGGCGGCCGAAGTTGTCGATCGCCACGCGATAGCCCCGCTCCCGGTACTCGGCGATGGCAACAGCCAGCCGGGAGACATCACCAAAACCATCGTCGGCGAGCTCCAGCACGATGCGGTCGGGGGTCAGCCCGCAGCGGGCCAGCACGCCTTCGAAGACGTGGCCGTGGTGATCGGGCACCGCGCGGATCAGCTGGGGGTGCACATTGAGCGACAGGAAGCCCCCGTGCTGCTCCCGCTCGAGCAGGAAATTGAGCGCATGCAGCGTCCGCACGGTGCGATCCAGGTGCACCAGCTCCGCGTCGTCGCGGGCCTCCAGGAATATCGCCTGGGCTGGTACCTTGCCGCTGTCGCCGCCCAGGACCTGCAGGTGCGCCTCATGGCCGATCACCCGCAGGCCGTCCGGCTCCATGACCGGCTGGAACAAGGTCCCGAGGGCGCGACCGGCAAAATGCATGCGGACACGCCCACCGACGATCTCGAAGCCCTCCTCGTCACACCCTGGCCGGGCCAGGCGCTGGCGCTTGTTGAAGTAATGGACGAGTTCGGTGAGCGGCACGATGGTTCTCCGTAAATTGAATGATGTCGAAAGCAATGACACCAGCTTCGCACGGTACCCGCCGGGCCCGCGTCGGCAAACCATGAATTTACGAAAAACTTATTACAAAACTACGATTTAGCGCACATTCACTATCGCGGCACCTGATCCCGCGGCCACAGCACCCACATCTCGCCCTTCTGGCGCATCCGTCCGGCCAGCGCGCCGGCCTCGGCGCCGAAGCCCCAGTAGAAGTCGCCCCGCACGCCGCCCTTGATCGCGCTGCCGGTGTCCTGGGCCAGCATCAGGCGCTGGAGCGGCTGGGTGCTGCGTGGATGGGTGGTCGCCAGGAACACCGGCGCGCCCAGTGGAATGCTGCGCGGGTCCACCGCCATGCTGCGGCCCTCGGTGAGCGGCTGGCCGAGCGCCCCGACCGGCCCGCCGTTGCCGGCCGGCGCCTCGCGGAAGAAGATGTAGCTCGGGTTGGCGTTGAGCATCTCCTGCAGGCGGCCCGGGTTGGCGCGCGCCCAGTTCTTGATGCCCTCCATCGACGCCTGCTCGACACGCAGCTCGCCCCGGTCGGCCAGCCAGCGGCCGATCGACTGGTAGGGATGGCCGTTGGTGTCCGCGTAGGCCAGGCGCACGATGCTGCCGTCGGGCAGCTGCACCCGGCCGGAGCCCTGCACCTGCAGGAAGAACAGCTCCACCGCGTCTTCGGCATAGAGCAGCGTCTTGCCGGCGAAGCGCTCCTTCAGCCGGTCGATGTCGGCGCGGGAGTGATAGGGCAGCACCTTGTTGCCGACGAGCCGGCCGCGCACCCGCAGCCCCTTGAGCTCTGGATAGACTTCCGAGATGTCGAGGTTGAGCAGGTCGTCGGGCACCCCGAGCACGGGCCAGGCGTAGGCCTTCGATCGGCTCCGGCTGCCCTTGATGAGGGGCTCGTAGTAGCCGGTGACGAGGCCTTCGCGGCTGCCGTCGGCATTGCTCACCCGCCACGGCGTCAGGCGTGCCTCGAAGAAGGCCCGGGCCGCTGCGGCGCCGGGGCGCTCGCCCAGCGCGCGGGCAGCCTCGCAGACCGGCTGCCACACCGGCTGCCGGGCCAGCGCGCGGCACGAGGCCATGAAGGCCGGCCAGGCTTCGTCGTGGCGGTCGGCGCTCCAGCCCGGCAGATCGGCCCAGCCGGCCGCCTGGAGCGGACGG
>JAKLLM010000270.1 GCA_023150125.1 Zoogloea sp. | reverse complement strand
CGCCCACCCCATGCCCGAGGCGGTCGACCCGGCCCTGCGCGGGCGCGCCCGGCGCGACGCCAGCGCCGCCCGACGCCGGGCCCTGGCCGAACGCAACACCGCCATCCAGGCCGAGATCAGCGCCCGCCAGGCCGAAGAAGACGCCCTGGCGGCCCGCGCCGGCACCGTCGAGTCGCTCAGCGGCCCGATGTTCCAGCGCCCCGGCACCACCCTCTACACCCGCGGCGAGCTGACGCCCGAGGTCGACCGGCTGTATGCCCACCTGTCGGCACGGCAGCGGCGCAGCCTGGTGCAGCGCCTGGTGGCCCGCGACCCGCGCGCCGCCGCGGCAGCCGAGGCCAGCGGCGTGGTCGGCCAGCGGGGCCAGCGGGTCTATCGGCTCACCACCCTGCGGGTCGACCCGTTCGGCGAACCGGCCAGCCTGGCGGAGGCCAACCGCCTCTACGGCGACGACTTCCGGGCCAACAACTTCCGCGCCACCGCCCTGCAGCCCACCCAGGTCACGCAACAGGGCGACGAGGTCGAATACACCTTCACGATAGACGGACGCATCAGCCAGGGCCGGCGCCAGCCGCCCCTGGCGAGCACCCGCACCTACACCATCACCCGTCCGAGCGACGCCGCCTTGATCACCGAGGCTCGCGGCCAGCTGCCCAACCCCGACCGCTACACCTGGCGCGTCCAGCGCCGCCACGCCTCCAGCGGCATGACGACCCTGACGGTGGTCGCCGAGCGGGTGGTGGCCTACCTGCACCACGGCAGCCTCAACCCCGCCGCCCACCAGTACTTCACCCGCCCGGAGAGCGACGCCGACTTCTACGCCACCTCCACCTTCGCGCCGCCGGCCGCGGCCGCGCCCGCGCCCACCCCCTGACGACGCCGACGAGGACACCCCATGACCGGCCACTCCAACTCCCCCCGCGTCATCAAAGGCGGCCTGGTGCTGCTGGAGCCGGCATCCAGCAAGGTCCGGCAGGTGATCCCGCTGCAGTACAACCCCGACACCCTCACCCGCACGCTGCAGGTGCAGGCGGCCGGCGGCGAGGCGGGCAACCGCTCGGAGGCGATGCGCTTCAAGGGCCCGGCCATCGAGACCCTGCGCCTCGAGGCCGAGATCGACGCCACCGACCAGCTCGAATTCCCGAGCCAGCACCAGGCCGTGCTCGCCCACGGCATCCAGCCCCACCTGGCGGCCCTCGAGCTGCTCGCCCACCCGTCCAGCGGGCAGCTCATCGACCGCAACACCCAGGCCGCCAGCGGCACCCTCGAGATCGCCCCCATCGAGGCGCCGCTGCTGCTCTTCGTGTGGGGGCCGAGCCGGGTGGTGCCGGTGCGGCTCACCGAGTTCTCGATCGTCGAAGAGGCCTTCGACCCGCTCCTCAACCCCATCCGCGCCAAGCTCACGCTGGGCCTGCGGGTGCTCACCGTGGACGACCTGGGCTTCGCCCACCGGGGCGGCAGCCTGTTCATGACCTACCTTCAAACCAAGGAGCGCCTGGCCGCGGCGCTGCCGGCGGGCTCGCTGTCGGCCCTCGGCCTGGGCGGCCTCTGAGGAGGAGACTGAAAATGACCGATCCGCTCCAGGCCTTCCTGCAAGCCAACGGCCTGGCCAGCGCGCCCTTTGCGCCCGGCAGCCGCTACCACGGCCTGCCCACCGCCCAGCACACCCGGCCCGACGGCAGCGTGGTGGCCTTTGTGAAGCGCCGCTTCGTGCCGCCGCCGGCCAGTTTCGCGCTGATCCAGGAGCACCAGGTGGTGGCCGGCGACCGCCTCGACAACCTGGCCGCCCACTACCTCGGCGACCCGCTGCTGTTCTGGCGCCTGTGCGACGCCAACGGCGCGATGCGCCCCGACGAGCTCACCGCCGAACCCGGCCGGCGCCTGCGCATCACGCTGCCGGCCGGCGTGCCCGGCCTGGCGGGGGATGGCGGAGATGCTGGCTAAGGGCATCCAGCTCACGCTGCTGATGGGCCCGGTGGTGCCGGTTCCCGCGCCGCGGGTGGTGCTGGACGCCCTCGAGAGCGTGCAGGTGACCACCAGCGCCGGGGCCGCCAGCGGCTTTCAGCTGGGCTTCCAGTTCTCGGCCCGCTCGGCCCTCAACGACATCTTCCTGATCGCCGCGGGCACCGGCGGCGGCATCGGCGTGCCGCCCCTGCGGGTGCTGCTGGTGGTCACGATAAACGGCACCCCCAGCCCCCTGTTCGACGGGGTGATGACCCGGGTCGAGGTGCAGGCCGGCAGCAACGGCCAGCCGGGCAGCCTCACCGTCACCGGCGAGGACCTCACCAAGGTGATGGACATGCAGGACTGGAGCGGCCTGCCCTTCCCGGCCATGCCCATCGAGGCGCGGGTGGCGCTGCTGTGCGCCAAGTACGCGGCCTTCGGGCTGATCCCGCTGGTCGTCCCGTCGCTGTTCACCGACGTGCCGATCCCGGTCGAGCGCATCCCCGCCCAGCAGGGCACCGACCTGCAGTACATCCGCCAGCTCGCCGGGCAGGTGGGCCACGTGTTCTACATCGAGCCCGGCCCGGCGCCCGGCACCAACGTGGCCTACTTCGGGCCCGAGATCAAGGTGGGCGTGCCCCAGCCGGCCCTCAACGTCGACATGGACGCCCTCACCAACGTCGAGTCGCTCAGCTTCTCCTTCGACCCCACCAAGGGCGTGCTGCCCATCGTCTTCATCCAGAACGCGATGACGCGGGCGCCCATCCCTATCCCCATCCCCAACCTCAACCCGCTGCAGCCGCCGCTGGGCGTGCTGCCAACGCCGATCAGCAACATCAAGGTGCTGAAGGACACCTCCAAGATGTCGCCGATGCAGGCCATCTCGGCCGGCCTCGCCGAGGCCAAGAAATCCCAGGATTCGGTGAGCGCCAGCGGCAGCCTCGACGTGCTGCGCTACGGCCGCCCCCTCAAGGCCCGGCAGCTGGTGGGCGTGCGCGGGGCTGGCCTCGCCTACGACGGGCTCTATTATGTAAATAGCGTCACCAGCACCCTCAAGCGCGGCGAGTTCAAACAGAGCTTCCAGCTCACCCGCAACGGCCTGGTGTCGATCACCCCGAAGGTGCCCGTATGAGCAATGGCGAACAGAGGTTCTACGGCAAGTATCGCGGCATGGTGCTCAACAACATCGACCCGATGATGCAGGGCCGGCTGCAGGTGCAGGTGCCCGACGTGGCCGGCCTGGTGCCCGCCAGCTGGGCCATGCCCTGCGTGCCCATCGCCGGCCTGCAAGCCGGCATGGTGGCCCTGCCGGCGATCGGCGCCGGGGTGTGGGTGGAGTTCGAGCAGGGCAACCCGGACCACCCGATCTGGGTCGGCTGCTTCTGGGGCAGCGCCGCCGAGATCCCGGCACTGGCCCAGCTCACGCCCCCGGCGGTGCCGGCGATCACCTTCCAGACCCCGCTGCAGAACGGCCTCACCATCTCCGACCTGCCCGGCCCCAGCGGCGGCATCATGCTCAAGAGCGCCACCGGCGCCACCCTCATCGTCAACGACACCGGCATCTACATCCAGAACGGCAAGGGCGCCTCGATCACCCTGATCGGCCCCACCGTGATGGTCAATGCCGGCGCGCTGGCCGTCACCTAGGGGGCGCCCGCGATGCCCGGCTTCCTGCTCCATGTCGGCGCCAGCGTGATGTGCGCCCACGCCGGCCAGGCCCAGCCCACCGCCCCCAACCCGCGGGTGCTGGTGAACGGCCTGCCCACGGTGGCGCTGGGCGCGCCCTACGTCGTCACCGGCTGCGCCCTGCCGCCGCCCCCGTCGGGCAACGGCCCGTGCGTGACGGCCCAGTTCGTCACCGCCGCCACCCGGGTGCTCTCCGGCGGCCAGCCCCTGCTGCTCTTCGACAGCCAGGCCCTGTGCGCCCCCACCGGCACCCCACTGACGATCCTCGCCACCCAGACCCGGGTGCTCGCCACCTGAGGCCGGCACCGAAAGGCCAGCGCCATGAACCTCGCCTTCCCCTACGCCTTCGACAGCCGCGGCCGGACCGCCGAGGTGGGCCGCGAGCGCCACATCCGCAACCTCATCGAGCAGCTGCTGTTCACCGCCCCCGGCGAGCGGGTCAACCTGCCCACCTTCGGCTGCGGCCTCGGCCGGCTGATCTTCGAGCCGCTGTCCACCGAGCTGTCTGCCACCTCCCAGTTTCTGGTGCAGGCGGCCCTCACCGAATGGCTGGGCAGCCTGATCCAGGTCGGCGAGGTGCAGGTCGAGGTGCGCGACGCGGCGCTCCACGTCACCGTCAGCTACCTGCTGCGGCGTAGCCAGGAGCTGCGCAGCGACAGCTTCGTGCTCCCCGGAGGCCCGTCATGAGCGCGCTCTTCTGCTGCGACTCCCTGCGCAGGAGCGCCGTCGAACACAGCAGCACCTGGAACGGCATCGACTTCCTGCAGGTGCTCGACGACCCCGCCGCCCCCCTCGCCGAGCGCCAGACCACCCTGCTGGTGCATTTCATCCGCGACATCGCGCCCCTCACCTTCGGCATCACCAACCTGCGCATCGAAGGCGGCGAGCGGCTGCGCCACATCCAGCTGGTGTCGGTCGAGCAGGCACCGGCCTTGATCCCCCCCGGCGCGCCGCCGGGCAGCCTGCCCGCGCCCCAGCCCAGGGTGCTGCGCGTCAAGGTGGCCGCGCCGGGCGATTTTTCCGACTACACCCTGCGCCTCGTCAAGCCCGACAGCGACCAGCCCCCCGCCGGCATCGACCGCCAGCTCGCCGCCATCCGCTT
>JAKLLM010000269.1 GCA_023150125.1 Zoogloea sp. | reverse complement strand
CATCTTCGTTGCCGGCACGATGTACATCACCAAGTGGGCGGCCTCCAAGACCAAGTCGGCCGCCGACTTCTACACCGCCGGCGGTGGCATCACCGGCTTCCAGAACGGCCTGGCGATCGCCGGCGACTACATGTCCGCCGCGTCCTTCCTGGGTATTTCGGCCGCGGTGATGGCCAACGGCTACGACGGCCTGATCTTCTCGATCGGCTTCCTCGTCGGCTGGCCGATCATCACCTTCCTGATGGCGGAGCGCCTGCGCAACCTCGGCAAATTCACCTTTGCCGACGTGGCCGGTTACCGCTTCCAGCAAACCCCGATCCGCGCCTTCGCCGCTTCCGGCACGCTGGTTGTGGTGGCCTTCTACCTCATCGCCCAGATGGTCGGTGCCGGTCAGCTGATCAAGCTGCTGTTCGGCCTCGAGTACTGGATGGCGGTGGTGATCGTCGGCGCGCTGATGATGGTCTACGTGCTCTTCGGTGGCATGACCGCCACCACCTGGGTGCAGATCATCAAGGCCGTGCTGCTGCTGGCTGGCGCTTCCTTCATGGCCTTCATGGTGCTGGTCAAGTTCGGCTTCAGCCCCGAGGCGATGTTCGCCAAGGCCGTCGAGATCAAGGCTGGCCTCGCTGCCAAGGATGCCAAGCTGATCGAAGAAGCTGCAAAGGCCGGCAAGGACATCGCTGTCGTCGCCGCCGCCAAGGGTGATTCCATCATGGGCCCGGGCACCTTCGTGAAGGATCCGATCTCCGCGATCTCCTTCGGCATGGCGCTGATGTTCGGCACCGCCGGTCTCCCGCACATCCTGATGCGCTTCTTCACCGTGCCGGATGCCAAGGAAGCTCGCAAGTCCGTGGGCTGGGCCACCGTCTGGATCGGCTACTTCTACATCCTGACCTTCATCATCGGCTTCGGCGCCATCACCTTCGTGCTGACCAACCCCGAGTTCCTGGATGCCAAGGGCGCCCTGAAGGGTGGCGGCAACATGGCGGCAATCCACCTCGCCAACGCCGTCGGCGGCAACGTCTTCCTCGGCTTCATCTCCGCGGTTGCCTTCGCCACCATCCTGGCCGTGGTTGCCGGTCTGACCCTGTCCGGTGCGTCCGCCGTGTCCCACGACTTGTACGCCACGGTGTTCAAGAAGGGCAATGCCGACTCCGCTTCCGAGCTGCGCGTCTCCCGCATCACCACCATCGTTCTGGGCATCATCGCGGTTGTCCTGGGTATCGCCTTCGAAAAGCAGAACATCGCCTTCATGGTGTCCCTGGCCTTCGCCATCGCCGCTTCCGCCAACTTCCCGGTGCTCTTCATGAGCGTGCTGTGGAAGGACTGCACCACCAAGGGTGCCGTCATCGGTGGTTTCCTCGGCCTGATCAGCGCCGTGGTGATGACCGTCCTGTCCGACTCGGTGTGGGTCGCCACCCTCGGCAACCCGAAGGGCAGCGCTCCGTTCCCCTACACCTCGCCGGCCCTGTTCTCCATGACCATCGGCTTCGTGGGTATCTGGATCTTCTCGCTGCTCGACCGCAGCGCGAACGCCCAGCAGGAACGTGCCGACTTCGCCGCCCAGCTGATCCGTTCCGAAACCGGTATCGGTGCCGCTGGCGCGTCCGGCCACTAAGCATCTCCCGTCAGCCGGGTCTCGCGACCCGGCGGTACGGCAAAAACCCCGGCAGCCTCTGGCTGACCGGGGTTTTGTTTGTCCACTGCCCCGGCGTGGGGCGGGCGACCCTGTGCTAGACTCGATCGCGTTTGATCTTGAGCGTCAACGACCTACGCCCGGCGCAGGGGGGCCGGGCAGCGGATTGCAGGCTTGAAGGAAGGCTAGTGGGAAGCGCCAGGGCAGCCTGGCCTTGCCGGCATGCCTGTCGTGGCCAAGCGGCCGGCGCATCGCCAGCCCGCCCAGGGCGGCGATATGGTGTCGGTGGGGGCTCGGCCTGGCGCGGTTTGCCCGCTGCCTGAAAAAAACGGCGGGGGAGAGGCCCGTCGGGCGGTCCAATCCCCCGAGGCGCAAGCGCCTCCAAGACCGAGTAAAGGAGAACAGCGATTCCAGTGTGCTGCGCTCCGCTTACTTAAAACTTACACTTCTGCTTCGGATGAATACGCCATGCGGATACTGCTGGCCGAGGACGATCTGATCATCGCTGATGGCTTGTGCCGGGCGCTCAAGAAAGCCGGCTACGCCGTCGATCATGTCCCCAACGGCGCCGAAGCCGACGCTGCGCTGCTGGGCCAGAGCTTCGACCTGCTGATCCTCGACCTCGGCCTGCCCAAGCTGTCGGGCATCGAGGTGCTGCGCCGCCTGCGGGCTCGCAAGTGTGCGATGCCGGTGCTCATCCTCACCGCCCAGGACGGCATCGAGGATCGCGTCCGCGGCCTCGACGCCGGCGCCGACGACTACCTCACCAAGCCCTTTGCGCTGCCCGAGCTCGAAGCCCGCGTGCGGGCGCTCACCCGTCGCGGCACCGGCCAGGCCCGCTGCATCGAGTTCGCCCGGCTGTCCTACGATCAGGCCGACCGGGTCGTCAAGATCGACGGCCAGGTGGTCGACCTCTCGGCACGCGAAATCGGCCTGCTCGAAGTCCTGCTGCTGCGCGCCGGGCGTCTGGTGAGCAAGGAGCAGCTGGTCGACCACCTGTGCGGCTGGGGCGAGGAAGTCTCCAACAACGCCATCGAGGTTTACGTCCACCGCCTGCGCAAGAAGCTCGAGCACAGCGGCGTGCAGATCGTCACCGTGCGGGGCCTGGGATATTGCCTGGAAAAGCCGGATGTGGTCGCCTAGGCGGCGCAAGGCGACGGATGCACCCGGCGCCGATGGCAAGGCCTTCAACTCGCTCTTCGGCGAGATCCTCGACTGGATGCTCGCGCCACTGCTGTTTTTGTGGCCGATCTCCATCATCGTCACCCACAACGTCGCCAACAGCATCGCCAACCAGCCCTACGACCAGGCGCTGGCGGTCAATGTGCGGGCCATCGCCCGGCTGGTGAAGGTCGAGGCCAACCAGGCCAGGCTCAACTTCCCGGCGCCGGCCCGCCTCATCCTGCGGGCAGACGAGGACGACACCGTGTATTACCAGGTGATCGGCTTGAAGGGCGAGCTCCTCGTCGGCGACAAGGACATCCCGCCCGTCACCCCTCCGGCCAGCGTCGAGCCCGACCTGGTGATGTTCCGCGACGAGCAGATCGCCGGCGAGGACGTCCGCGTCGCCTACCAGTTCCTCCAGCCGCCCGACGGCGCCCGCGGCCGCTATGTGCTGCTGCAGGTCGCCGAAACCCGCAACAAGCGCAGCACGCTGGCCTCCCGGGTCGTCACCGGCGTGCTGCTGCCGCAGTTCGCGATCATCCCGATCGCGGTGATCCTCGTGTGGCTCGGCCTCACCCGCGGCATCGCGCCCCTCAACCACCTGCAGAGCTACATCCGCCGGCGCCGGCCGTCCGACCTGTCGCCGATCTCGGTCTCGGGCGTGCCGGAGGAGGTGCGGCCGCTGATCATCGCCTTCAACGACATGATGGCCCGCCTCGAAGAGAACCTGCAGGCCCAGCAGCGCTTCATCGCCGACGCCGCCCACCAGATGCGCACCCCGCTCACCGGCCTGCGCATGCAGACCGACCTCGCGCTGATGGAGACCGACCCGGAGCAGGTTCATCGTTCCCTCAGGCAGATATCCGAAAGCGCCGAGCGCGCCAGCCACCTGATCAACCAGCTGCTGTCGCTGGCCCGCGCCGAAGCCAGCTACGAGAAGATCTACGCCGTCGAGCGGGTCGACCTGGAAAACCTGCTCAGGCCCATGCTCACCGACTTCGTGCCCCGCGCCCGCCAGAAGAACATCGACTTCGGCCTCGAGACCACCGGCGAGGCGCTGATCATCGACGGCAACCCGGTGCTCCTCGCCGAGCTCCTCAAGAACCTCATCGACAACGCCATCAAATACACCCCCGAAGGCGGCTGCGTCACTGTGCGCACCATCGCCACCGACCACGCCATCGTCGAGGTCGAAGATACCGGCATCGGCGTGCCCGAAGCCGACCGGGAGCGCGTCTTCGAGCGCTTCTACCGCGTCCTCGGCAGCTCCGAGAGCGGCTCCGGCCTCGGCCTGCCCATCGTCCGCGAGATCGCCGAGCTGCACCGCGCCAAGGTCAGCCTCAACCCCAACCCGAGCGGCAAGGGCACCATCGCCCAGGTCGTCTTCCCCCGCAGCCGCGTCGCCCAGGAAGAAGAAGCCTCGCGCCTAGAGATCGCCCTCTCCCGCCCCTCGTCCAGGCAGTTCCCCCCCACCTGAGCCACCCGCCGCCAGAAAATCGCAGAAAGATTACGATTTTGTTTGACACGCATCCGGGGATTGTCTATTATGCGTGCTCTCGAAGGCCAGTTAGCTCAGTTGGTAGAGCAGCGGATTGAAAATCCGCGTGTCCGTGGTTCGATTCCGCGACTGGCCACCAAGATTCTTCAAGTAAAAACGCCGATCCATGTGGTCGGCGTTTTTGCGTTCACGGGCGCAGTGGGCGTGGGGCGATGGCGCCAGCCGCGCTCGCCGGCATCCTGCGAAAGTGCCGGCTGCCCTTGCCGCCTGGCACCCGCGGAGGAGGGCGGGGTGTTCGAGATCATGGTGCCTGCCGTCGCGCGCCATTGGCGCGCCTTGCGACACGCCGGGGCAACACGGCTGGAGTGCCGGCGGTCGGGCCCGGTATCCTCGCGTCCAGCCTCTTCACCCCACGTGCCATGACCGCTTCCACTTCCACCT
>JAKLLM010000268.1 GCA_023150125.1 Zoogloea sp. | reverse complement strand
GGCGGCGCCACCACCACGCTCTTCGAGCGCCTCGCCATCGGCGCCACGGTGGACCTCGACGGGCCCTACGGCCTCGCCCACCTGCGCACCGACAGCCCCCGCGACATCGTGTGCATCGCCGGCGGCTCGGGCCTCGCGCCGATGCTCTCCATCGCCCGCGGCGTGGCGGCCAGCCCGGCGCTCGCCGGCCGGCGGGTGGATTTCTTCTACGGCGGCCGCAGCCCGGCCGATCTGTGCGGCGAGCCCGACCTGGCCAGGTTGCCCGGCTTCGGCGAGACGATCCGCTACCACGCCGCAGTCTCGGACGCCGACGCGGCGGCCCGTGGTGGCTGGCAAGGGCCGGTCGGCCCGGTGCACCAGCTCGCCGAGTCGGTGCTGGGCGAGCGGCTCGCCGAGGCCGAGTTCTACCTGGCCGGCCCGCCGCCGATGGTCGAAGCCGTCCAGCAACTGCTGCAGGTCGGCCACCGCCTGCCGCCCGAGCGCATCCACTTCGACCGCTTCTTCTGACCCATGGACATCGATACCCTCATCGGCACCGTCGCCGGCTGCCTCAGCACCGCCGCCTTCGTGCCCCAGGCCTGGCAGATCTGGAAGACCCGCAGCGCGCGGGACGTGTCGTGGGCGATGTACGCGGTGCTGATCGCCGGCGTGGCGCTGTGGATCGTCTACGGCCTGCGCCGGGAGGCGCTGCCGCTGGTGCTCACCAACGGGGTGATCCTGCTGGTGGCGCTGCTCATCCTGGCGATGAAGCGGAAGTTCGGCGACGGCGGCGCCGGCTAGGCGCGGGTGGTGAGCACCCGCGCGGCCTGGTCGTAGAGCCCGATGAAGTGGCTCATCACCTTGGTGGCGCCGCGGAGTTGTTCGCGCAGCTGCTCCATCTCCTCGGCCGGGGCCAGCACCAGCTCGCGCCGACGGGCCACGAAATCCGCCACCACCGCCTGCCCGGTGTCGGTCGTGCGGTAGGTGGTGCCGCGGGCCGAGCGGTCGCTGGCCTTCTCGATGAGGCCGGCCTTCTGCAGCTTGCGCACGCTGTACTGGATGTTGGCCAGGTCGTCGCGGTTCATGAAGCGGCTGATGTCCGACAGGCTCTTGGGCCGGTCGAGGGTCTGGATGATGTGCAGCACCATGTTGTCCTGCCCTGAAAAACTGGCCTCGTCCGACACGCCGGCCAGCCCCTGCATGTTGTAGCGCCCGAAGGCCTCGCACAGGCAGATCAGGGCGTGTTCGAAATCGGCCACCACCCGCTCGGCGTCGGAGGCGGCGAGGTGCCACGCCGGGTTGTCGGCGGCATCGCCATCAGGGGCGGGGGAGGGGGCAGGCTTGACGGTCACGGTGGGGCGCCTCGGGTAACTGGAACAGGCTCCAATCTACCCGAAACGCGTCGTTCGGCGCGGCCCCGGATGCACCGGCTACAGCCGCAGCCGCCCGCCCCGCTTGCGGGTGCCGACCCCGGCCAAGGCGGCCAGCCCGCTGCTGCCGTGGGCGTGGCAGATGGCGCAGGCCAGCGCGTCGGCCGCGTCGCTGGACGGGCTTCCGTCCAGGCTGAGCAGGCGCTGCACCATGTGATTCACCTGTTCCTTGGCGGCCTTGCCGTGGCCCACCACCGCCTGCTTGACCTGCAGCGCGGTGTATTCGGCCACCGGCAGGTCGCACGACACCGCGCCACAGATCGCCGCGCCGCGGGCCTGGCCGAGGAGCAGCGTGGACTGCGGGTTGACGTTGACGAAGACGATCTCGATCGCCACCTGGTCGGGCTGGTAGGTGCTGATCACCTGGCGCACGCCGTCCAGGATCACCTTGAGGCGCTCCGGCAGGCTGCCCTCGCCGCTGCGGATCACCCCGCTCGCCACGTAGCGCAGCTGGCTGCCGAGGGTGTCGATGACGCCGAAGCCGGTGTTGCGCAGGCCCGGGTCGATGCCCAGGATGCGCGTGGCGACGGTGCTGGATGCTGCCGGCGCGCTCACTTGCGGGCCAGCCACACGCCGAACACCGTGACGCCCATCCCGACCAGGGCGAGGCCGGTGAGGGTCTCGCCGAACACCGCCCAGGCGATCAGCGCGGTGGTGGGCGGCGTGAGGTAGAACAGGCTCGCCACATTCACCGCGCTGCCGCTGCGGATCAGCAGGTTGAGCAGGCTGATCGCGCCCACCGACAGCACCAGCACCAGCCACAGCAGCGCAAACACGAAGTGGCCGCTCCAGCTAACCGCCATCGCCTCGGTCTGGCTGGCGATCAGGCTGGTGGCGAGGAGGGTCGGCACAAACTGGATCACCGAGCCGGTGCGCAGGTCGAAGGCCGGGCAGAAGCGTTTCTGGTACAGCGTGCCGGCGGTGATGCCGACGAGGGCCAGCAGCACCGGGCCGAGCATGGCGGCCAGCTGCGGCGTGCCGCTGGCGGAGGCCACCTTGTGCGACACCACCAGCGCCACCCCGGCGAGGCCCAGCACCAGCCCGCCCCACTGGCGCGGCAGCACCTTCTCGCCCAGCAGCAGGCCGGCGCCCAGCGCGGTGAGCAGCGGCTGCAGCCCCACCACCAGCGCGGCGATGCCGGCCGGCAGGCCGTGGCTGATCGCCATGAACACGCCGCCCAGATACACCCCATGCACCAGCAGCCCGGTGAGGCCGATGTGCAGCCACTGCCGGGGCGCCTTGGGCCAGGGCGCGCGGGTGGCGAGGGCGACGGCGCCCATCAGCACGATCACCAGCCCGTAGCGCAGGCTGAGGAAGGTGAGGGGCTCGGCGTAGGGCAGGCCGTAGCGGGCACCGATGAAGCCGGTGCTCCACAGCAGCACGAAGAGAAGGGGGTAGAAGCGCGTCACGGGGGAGGAGGAAGGGCGGTCGGGGGCGTGGAGCCGCGGCTCGCCGGAGCCTGGCGTGGGTGGGCGGGTTACGCGGGGGCAGGCGCCCGCGCAGTTACGCCTGCTGCCCGACCTGGTGCCGGCTGCGGTAGATGCGCGTGGCGGCGGTGACGATGGCCTGCACGTCGGAGGGCGGCAGCTGGGGCAGGCGCTCGCGGATGACCCGGTAGGCCAGGTGCTCGAGCTGCTGCCCGTTCCAGGCGTTGGCCGGGTCGAAGAAAGGCTCGATGAGGCGGTAGGCCTGATCCACCGCCTCGCGCAGGGCGAGGTTCTTGCGGCGTTCGGGGGTCGAGGTCATGGGCAACTGTCCGGGAAGGGCGCGAGCAGGATGATAACCCGGCGCTCAGGCCTCATCCGGCTTGCGTGCCGGCGCTGCGTACCATTTTTCGGGGGGCACGCATTTTTCCTGGGCCGGGTCGGCCATGTAGTGGGGCGACATGATCTGCACGCCGTGCTCGTTGAAGACGTCCTGGATGCTGGCGTGGAGGTTGCTGAGCACCCGCGCGCGGGGCGCGTCGCCGCTGGGGGCGGCCTGGGCGACCAGGCAGTACTCGGGGTAGAAGTCGGACAGCGCGGTCTGGAACACCCGCGGTGGCGGCTCGGCGAGCACGCCGGCGGTGCGCCGGGCGGCCTTGAGGAGCATCGCCTCGACCTGGCGCCACGGCGTGTCGTAGCCGATCGTCACCGTGATGTCGATCATGAAGCCTTCCCCGCCTGCGGTGCGCGAGTAGTTGCGGGTGGCGCTGCCGACGATCAGCGCGTTGGGGATGGTGACCTCGGCGCCGCGCCCGGTGCGCAGCCGGGTGTTGAAGAGGGTAATCGCCGCGACGGTGCCCTCGTGCTCGCCGATGCGCACGTATTCGCCGGTGCGCAGGGTGCGCGAGTACATCAGGATCAGCCCGCTGGCGCCCTGGCCTACGACGCTCGAGGCGCCCAGCGACACCATCAGGCCGATCAGCACCGACATGCCCTTGAAGGCCTCGGTGTGCGAGCCGGGCAGGTAGGGGTAGGCCATCACCAGCGCGAAGATCCAGATCAGGATGTTGGTGATCTTGCGGGTCGGCTCGACGGTGTCCTTGTCGAGCCAGCCGACACCGCCGCCGCTGCCGGCGACGTGGTCGAAGACCGGCTTGAGCAGCCCGACCACCGCCCGCGCGACGAGGAACATCAACGCGGCCACCAGCAGGTTGGGCAGGGTTTCGAGGATGCCCAGCCCGAGCCGGGCCAGCACGCCGAGCAGGTAGTCGTCGAGCTGCTCGCCCCAGGCCCGGGTGTAGGGGAACAGCGCCAGCACCCGGGCCAGCCAGGCGTAGGCGAGCACGGCGGCGAGCAGCCAGAACGCTGCGCCGGTGAGCCAGCCGACGGCGGCCAGCACGCGCTCGCCGCGGATCAGCTCGGCGCCGCCCGGCCGCAGCCGCCGGGTGTGGGCGTCGATGGCGGTGGCGAGGCGGCCGGCGATCCAGCCGCGCAGGCGCGCGAGCAAATACAGCAGGATGGCGAACAGCAGCGTCACCCCGGCCGACACCGCCAGGCCCTCGGCGAGGGTCTTGCTGTCGCGGCTCTCGCGCGATTCGGCGAGGGCCGTGCGCAGGGCCGCCAGGGTGGCGTCGGTGAGCGCGTCCAGGCTCTCGCCGGCGAGCTTGTCGGTGTCTTCGGGGGTGAGCACGAAGGCCAGCTGGCCGCCGACCAGCACGATGTTGCCCACCGGGTTGGGCTGCACGCTGACGCTGACGCTGTCGCTGCCGCCCCGCTCGAGCTGCACGACGATCGCATGCCGCCCGCGCTCGGCCCGCTGGTGGGGTGGGGCGCCGAGGAAGGTCGCCCGGAAGCGCACGATCTTGCGGTTCATCAGCACCAGCTCGGCCTCCTCGCCGGCCGGCACGGCG
>JAKLLM010000267.1 GCA_023150125.1 Zoogloea sp. | reverse complement strand
TAGCTCTGCTCGCCGTAGGTCGCAGTGTTCACCTGCACTTCCGGACCCACCGCCACACCCGCGGCGCTGTAGCGCTGGGCGTAGATGCCCCAGCCCGAGCCGTCCTGGCCGTTCGAGATCCAGGCGATCACGTAGCCGCCATCGGCCAGCCTGCCGATCGCCGGGCTCGCCTGCTCGCCGGAGGTGTAGGTGTTGATGGGCTCCTGAGCGCCGAGCGCCGGGGTGCCATCGAGTTGCCCGACCACGTTGATGGTGAGCACGTTGGCCGCGCTCGCGCCGCCGTCGCCGTCGGAGATGCGCAGGCCCAGCGTGCGGCTGGCGTTGGGGCTGGAGTCGGTGTTGGCGTAGCCCAGGTGCTGCACCAGCGCCTGCACGGCCTCGGCCGTGGCGGCCGGGCCGCTCAGGTCGATGCGCAGGTTGGCGCCGCTGGCGCCGCCGCTCAGGGTGCCGATCGCCGTGCCGGCGTAGCTCACCACGTTGCCGGCCACGCCGATCAGACCACCGGCGACCACGCCGAGCTGGTCTTCGGCCGCGCCGCCGCTGAGGTAATACAGGTCGAGCCGGCCGCCGCTGAAGTCGGCCGAGTCGGTGTCGCTGAGGCTCACCGCGGCGTCGATGATCTGCAGCCCGCCGTTGACGGTGTTCTCCAGGAAGCTGACCGCCCCCGTGAAGTCGGAGAGGTCCGGGTTGCCCTGCCGCGCCAGCGCGGTGCTGTCGCCGAAGAGCTGCTGGTAGATGCCGCTGCCGCTGCCGTCGGCGTTGTTGTCGGCCCGCCAGGCGACCACGAAGTTGCCGTTGCCCAGGTCGGTGATGGCCGGCTCGGACTGGTTGCGGTAGGTGGCACCGCTGTCGGCATTGACGCGCCGGTCGCTGTCGACCGGCTGGCCGGCGGCGTTGAATTCGCGGATGTAGGTGTCGCCCCAGTATTCGCCGCTGTCGTTGTAGAAGGCGACCACGAAGCCGCCCGTCGACAGGGCCGTGACCTTGGGCTGGTACTGGCTGCCGCCGGTGTTCTCGTTGACGAGGAAGGCGTCGCCCTGGGCCACGCCCGCGGCGTCGAAGCGCCGCCCGAAGGTGGCCGTGCCCGAGCCGTCGAGGCCGTTGTCGTCGCGCCACACCACCACGAAGCTGCCGTCGGCGAACATCGCCACGTCGGGTTCGTACTGGGCGCCGCCGGTCACCTGATTGACCAGGAAGACGTCGCCGAAGCTGCCGCTGGCGGCATCGAAGGTGCGCCCGTACACGCCGTGGCTGCTGCCGTCGTTGCCGTTGTCGTCGCGCCACACGATGACGAGGTCGCCATCGGCCCGGGCGGCGATGCGCGGCAGGTACTGGTAGCCGGACTGGGCGTCGGCCGTGCCGGGGTTGACGCTGACCCGTTGCTCGGGGGTGCCGAGCACGTTGCCGGCGTTGTCGAAGCGGGTGAGGTAGATGTCGTGCCCGTTGCTGCCCGGCACGTAGGTGTCCGCCGACCAGGCCACCGCAAAGCCGCCGTCGTAGGCGGCCACCACCCCGTTGTACTGGGTGCTGAGGGTGGTCGTGTTCACCACGAACTGGCTGCCCGCCGGGCTGCCGTCGGCGCCGTAGCGCTGGCCGAACACGCCCCAGCCGGAGCCTAGCTCTGCTCGCCGTAGGTCGCAGTGTTCACCTGCACTTCCGGACCCACCGCCACACCCGCGGCGCTGTAGCGCTGGGCGTAGATGCCCCAGCCCGAGCCGTCCTGGCCGTTCGAGATCCAGGCGATCACGTAGCCGCCGTCGGCCAGCCTGCCGATCGCCGGGCTCGCCTGCTCGCCGGAGGCGTAGGTGTTGATGGGCTCCTGACCATCAAGGGCAGGCGTGCCATCCAGCTCGCGGGTGATGTTGACCGTGACGATGCCACCGGCCGTCGACACGCCGCTGCCGTCCTCGATGCGCACACCCACCTGGCGGCTCGCCAGCGGGCTGAAGCTGGTGTTGGCGTAGGCGATGCCCTGCACCAGCGCCTCGATGGCATCCACGCTGGCCGCCGCGTTCAGGCGGACGCTCAGCGCGGCACCGGCCGTGCCGCCCGCAAGTTCGCCGATCACCACGCCGCCGTAGCGGACCTCGCTGCCCGCCACGCCGATCTCGCCCGCGCCGTCGCCGGTGCCGCGCACCGACAGCCGGTCCGCCGGGCTGCCGCCACTGACGAAGAAGACGGTGACCACGCCGCCGTCAAAGCTCGCGCCCTCCCGGGCGGAGAAGCTCACCAGCGGGTCGAGCACCTGGGGCGCCGCATTGACCAGGTTCTCGCCGAAGCTGACGGTGCCGCCGAAGTCGGCCAGCACCGGGGCGGCATTGCCCCGCTGCAGCTCGGCCACCGAGCCGAAGAGCTGCTGGTAGATGCCGGCATTGGAGCCGTCCTGCCCGTCCGAGCGCCACACGACCACGAAGTTGTCGCTGCCCAGGTGGGCCACGGCCGGATCGTACTGGTAGTAGCTGCCGCTGGGCGAATTGACCTTCACCTCGGCGCCGACCGGGGAGCCGTCGGCGGCGTACTCGCGCACGTAGACATCCGCCGCCGACCCGGTGCCGCTCGAGTCGAGATAATCGTTGTACCAGCTGACCACGAAGCCCCCGCTCGCCAGCGCCGTGACGGCCGGCTGGTACTGGCTGCTGTAGGTGGTCCCGTTGATCAGGAACTCGCCGCCGAGGCGGTTGCCGGACGCGTCGAAGCGCTGGGCATAGACACCGTAGCCGCTGCCGTCGTGGCCGCCGTCATCGGCCCACACCACGACGAAGCTGCCGTCGGCGAGCACCGCCGCATGGGGGTCGGACTGGTTGGAGTAGGTGGAGGTGCTGACCTGGAACTCGCCGCCGAGGCGGGCACCGGACGCGTCGAAACGCTGGGCATAGACGCCGCCGCCGCTGCCGTCCTGGCCGTCGGAACGCCACACGACGACGAAGTCGCCGCTGGCAAAGGCGGCGATCGCCGGCTCGGACTGGTGGTTGGAGATCGTAGTGTTGACGAGGAATTCACCACCGCTCGGGCTGCCGTCGCCGGCGAAGCGGCGGGCATACACGCCGTAGCTGCCGCCGTCGTCCTGGTACTGCGAGGCCCAGGTGACGACGAAGCCGCGGCTGGCTGGCTCTGATCGTAGCTGGTGGTCTGATTGACGAGGAACTGGCTGCCCTGGGCCACCCCGAGGGCATCGAAGCGCTGGGCAAAGACGCCCCAGCTGCTGCCGTCGGCGTTCGAGTCGGACCAGGCGATCACGAAGCCACCGTCGGAGAGGCTGGCGATGGTCGGCTGGATCTGTGCGCCGGCGGTCGAGCCGTTCACCCGGAACTCGGCGCCGACCGGCATCCCCACGCTGTTGTAGCGCTGGGCGTAGATGCCGTCGTCGCTGCCGTCCTGACCACGGGAGACCCAGCTCACCACGTAGGACCCATCGGCGAGCAGCGCTACCTGGGCGCCGTATTGATGGTCGTTCGTGTAGTAATTGACCCGCTCTTCACCGTAAATCGCAGCCATTTTGCTTTCCTTCCCGTCTGATGGCCCCGCGGCGAAAAACCGGGGAGCTTATTTTTGGGAAAGCTCATGCAATTCCAGTGCCTGCAGGCGAAAAGCCAATAAAAACAACAAGCCGCCAGGACGCTTTTAAAATTCTGTAAAAAAACCTGACAGTAGGACGCCCCCCAACCCCCTCGGGCCTGCCCTCCCGACGCCTCGACGGGATCGGCTACCATGCCGGACCACGAACATTTTGAAGCTCAACGCCCAAGGAGAACCCCATGGACACCCGCTACCTGGACGACCTGCAACCCGGTGACCGCTTCGTGAGCGGCGGCCTCACCCTCACCGAGGGCGAGATCATCGACTTCGCCTTCCGCTACGACCCGCAGCCCTTCCACCTCGACGCCAACGCCGCCGCCGACTCGCCCTACGGCGGGCTCATCGCCAGTGGCTTCCAGTCGATCGCGGTGTGCTTCCGGCTGTTCATCCAGAGCGGCATCTTTGCCGAATCGAGCATCGGCTCGCCGGGCCTCGACGAGCTGCGCTGGCTGGCCCCGGTGCGCCCCGGCGACACCCTGAAGAGCGTCGTCGAGGTGCTCGAGGTGCGCCCCTCGAAATCCAAGCCCGACCGGGGTATCGCCCGGCTGCTCTACAAGGCCGAGAACCAGCGCGGCGAGACGGTGCTGAGCTTCATCGGCAACAACCTGCTCAAGCGCCGCCCCGCCTGAGGCCGGCTCAAGCCACCAGCACGCTGGCCAGCCAGTCCTCGATGTCGCGCACTTCCGGCAGGCACAGGGAGTGCTCCATCGGGTAGCTGTGCCATGCCAGCGGGTAGCCGGCGGCGCTCAGCAATTCGGCCGACTGCTGCGCAAAGCCGTGGGGGATCACCGAATCGCCGGTGCCGTGGGCCATGAAGATCGGCACGTCGCGGTTGGCCGGGTGGGCTTCGCCGGCGAGGCGCTCGGCCAGCGGCAAAAAGGTGGACAACGCCATCACCCCGGCCAGGCGGCGCGGGTGGCGCAGGCCGGCGTGCAGCGCGATCGCCCCGCCCTGGGAGAAGCCGGCCAGCACGATGCGCTCGTCGGGGATGCCGCGGGCGTTCTCCCGGGCGATCAGCGCCTCCACCTGGGCCGCCGAGGCTTCGGTGCCCTCGACGTCCTCGGCGCGGTTGCCGTAATCGCGCGAATAAATGTCGAACCACGCCCGCATCACGTAGCCGCCGTTGATCGTCACCGCCCGCTCGGGCGCGTGGGGAAAGATGAAGCGGGTGGGCGGCAGGCGGTCGGTATCGAACTCGTCCACCACCGGCTCGAAATCGTGGCCGTCGGCGCCCAGGCCGTGCATCCAGATGACGGCGTGGGTGGGCGCGGGCCCGGTGAGGATTTCGACGGCGGGCAGAAGGGCTTCGGTCATGGCAGGAAAAAGCTAGATGAGGGGAAGTCGATTGTAGCCGAGCCCATGCGCACCCCGCGGCCGCGGCAAAGTTCACGCCAAGCGCCCGCCAGCACGCCGTCAAGCACAGTTTTTTGCGCAAGATCATGACGCCGGGGCATGGGCAGAGTAGATTCGGGTTTTTGCCCCACCCCCTGTGCCCCCCATGGACACCACCGCCTCCGACACCCTGATCCGCACCCATCTCGACTTCCTGCGCCGCCATGCGCCCTTCGACCGCATGGAGCCCGACGCCCTGCGCTTCCTCGGCGAGCGGCTGTCCACGGCCTTCTACCCCGCCGAGTCCGAGATCCTGGTCCCCGAAGACGGCCCCCCGCGCTTCTTCTATATCGTTTACCGCGGCAAGGTGCAGGCCCGCCAGGTGGGCGCGGTGTCGGTCACCGAATATTCCACCCTCACGCTGGGCCCCGGCGAGGGCTTCCCGATCGGCGCCATCTCGGCCGGCCGGCCGTCCACCAACAGCCACATGGCGGTCGAGGACACCTACTGCTTCCAGCTCCCGGCGGCCGATTTCCTGCGCCTCCAGGAGCTCAGCCCGAGCTTCCAGATCTTCTGCACCCGCTACATCGCCAGCCTGATGAGCCAGTCGCGGGAGCAGCTGCAGGTGCAGTTTGCCCAGCGCGCCGCCGAGCAGCAGACGATGACCACCTCGCTCTCCAACCTGGTGAGCAAGGCGCCGGTGTTTGTCGGCCCCGACGTGGCCACCCGCGCCGCCCTCGAGAAGATGGTCGAGGCCAAGGTCGGCTGCATGGCGGTGGCCGGCGACGACGAGAAGCCCGTCGGCGTGCTCACCCAGAGCGACATCCTGAAGCGCATCGTGCTCACCGGCTTCGACCTCGCCCGCCCCATCTCCGACGTCATGACCACGCCGCCGCACACCCTCGGCGGCAACGCCACCGCCTACGACGCGGCCCTCGAGATGGCCACCCACGGGGTGCGCCACATCCTGGTGGTCGATGCCGAAGACCGCCTCAAGGGCGTTGTCTCCGAGCGCGACCTGTTTGCGCTGCAGCGCATCGGCCTGCGCCAGATCCGCTCCGGCATCGAGAGCGCCGCCGACGTCGAGGCCCTCAAGCGCGCCAGCCGCGACATCCGCCAGCTGGCCCTCAACCTGCTGGCCCAGGGCATCGGCGCCGAACAGCTCACCCAGTTCATCTCGGCCCTCAACGACGCCCTCACCCGCCGCATCCTCGAGCTCAACCTCGACCGCCACGATCTGTACGGCGTCGAATACGCCTGGCTGGCCTTCGGCTCCGAGGGCCGCCACGAGCAGACGCTGTCCACCGACCAGGATAACGGCATCGTCTATCTGCTCCCCGAGTGGGCCGACAAGGAACCCCTCAAGCTGCGCTTGCTGGAATTTGCCAAGGATGTGAACAACGACCTCGCCGCCTGCGGCTTCCCGCTGTGCACCGGCAACATCATGGCCAGCAACCCCGACCTTTGCCTCACCTTCGACGAGTGGCGCGAAAAGTTCGGCAGCTGGATCCGCGAGCCCCACCCCGAGGCCCTCCTCAACGCCACCATCTTCTTCGACTTCCGGGTGCTCTACGGCGACGAGAAGCTCGCCCACAACCTGCGCCACTGGCTGCTCGCCCTCACCGGCGGCAACCCGGCCTTCCTCAAGGCGATGGCCACCAACGCACTCGACGTGGCGCCGCCGCTGGGCAAGATCCGCGACTTCGTGACCGACGACGACCCCAAGCACCCCGGCACCATCGACCTCAAAAAATTCGGTGCCCGCCTGTTCGTCGATGCCGCCCGCGTGCTCGCCCTGCGCACCGGCGTCGAAGCCACCAGCACCGTGCAGCGCCTGCGCCAGGGCGGCTCGCGCATCGGGATGCCGGCCGAGGAGCTCTCGGCGATGGCCGACGGCTTCCACTTCATCCAGCTCCTGCGCCTCCGGCACCAGCACCTCGACACCGACCACGGCGCCCCGGGCGACAACCGGGTCAAGCCCGACAACCTCAACGAGCTCGACCGGCGCATCCTCAAGGAGGCCTTCCGGCAGGCCCGCAAGATCCAGCTCCGTCTCAAGCTCGACTACCAGATCTGACCCATGAACTGGCTCTCCCGATTCCTGCCCGGCAGCGGCCCGGGCCTCGACGCCCCGCAGCAGGCCAGCCTCGATCTCGCCGCCAGCCTGCCGGCGCCCGACCTGGCCCGCTCCCACTATGAAACCCGCTACGTGGTGGTCAACACCGAAACCGGCCCCGCCGACGGCGCCCAGCGCCTGCTGGCGGTGGGCGCGGTGGCGATCAACCGCGGCCTGATCCACGCCGACGACGCCTTCCAGGCCCGGCTGGGCGACAAGCCGGCCGATGCCCTCATCGGGCTATTGCGCTTCATCGCCCGCGCCCCGGTGGTGGTCTTCAACGCCCCCTTCAACCGGGGCATGCTCGAACGCGCCTTCGAACAGCACCTGGGCACCCTGCCCGCCCTCGAATGGCTCGACCTGATGGTGCTGCTGCCCAGCCTCTACCCCGAGCGCATCGGCGGCCAGGCCCGCATGGACGCCTGGCTCGGTGCCTTCGGCGTCGACCGCCTCGACCCCCGCGACGCCCTCCTCGAAGCCCTCGCGGTCGCCCAGCTGCACCAGGTGGCCCTCGCCCGCGCCCGCAGCCAGGGCCTCAGCAGCCCGCAGGACCTGCTCGATACCCAGAGCAGCCGCAAGTGGCTGCGGGGGGGCTGAATACGCCCCATCGGGGCCGCCCCACGGCCCCTTGCTGAACACCGGCCGCCGCGCCGGCGCCAACACAGCTTACAGCTCCCACCCGACGCCCCCATGAGGGGCGTTAATGAGATGGTCAGCCCGATCCCTACCCAGCGGACTACGCTGAGTAGGGATTTTGGTTTTTGGGGAGGCCATCATGAGCATCGTGACACTGATCGGGATCGATCTGGGCAAACACAGCTTCCACCTGCATGCGC
>JAKLLM010000266.1 GCA_023150125.1 Zoogloea sp. | reverse complement strand
ACCACCACGGCGCTGGTGGCCTTCGAGAAGACCGCGCCCCCGCTGCGCACCGCCACGGCCTACCGCAGCGCCCTCGAGCGCTGGCCCGGCAGCCTCACGCTCGCGATGGGCCTCGGCAACAGCCTGTACAAGGCGGGCGCCCTGCCGGAGGCCGAGGCCGCCTTCCGCAGCGCCGCCCGCCGCCACGACGCGGCCGCCGCCTGGAACAACCTCGCCAACCTCCTGCTCGAGCGCCAGCGCCTGCGCGAGGCCCGTGACGCGGCGCAAAAGGCCGTCGCCCTCGGCGGCCCGACCCTGGACGCCGCCCGGGACACCCTGCAACAGATTGAGGCCGCCAGCAAACCTCCGGCCACACCCGCCCGCAGGCCACCCCGCGCCACCACCGGAAAGCGCTGACGGCCCCGCCCCACGTCGGACATCGGCAGGGCACACCGATTCGTCGAGGAGAGCCCTGCCAGCCTTAGCCATGGCGTTTCCCGGGAGCATGCTCCATCCGCCTCCGCACCCTCTGGTTGCCGCTCCGGCTTGAAGCGCTTCCGCTGATCGCAAGGGCAAAGTCATAAATATCGTTACATCCCAGACACAACAACTGCTTGTGGCCCGGATCGTGCTAAAAATCGACGACGAGTCCGCCGCCCGCCCGAGAACCCCGCCGGCCTTCGCGACAAAGTTCTCATGTCATTGAATCTGCGATAGAAAAGCCATCCCGACCTGTAGGACACTTGAGGGGTGAGGCCGGCTCTGCGGCTCCGTCATGCAGGGCGCCAGGCCATACCGGCACCACAGGGGTGCGTGACAGGCGGGTTCCGGGCAAACCGATCGCCCACCCGCCCAGTGAGCGCCGGTGCCCAGTGCGGAGAGCGGAAGCACGAGATCGGATCGGACGCTGCGGCAGGTGAAACTCGCCACCAGGCCGGGCGACGGCCGCCAGATGCGAGTCGAATCGAAGGGAGAACGAGATGTCTCAGCAGGTCGGCGCCCGACGGCGCACGGTTTTGGTAGCAGCCGGCATGGCTGTGGTGATGGGCCTGCAGGGGTGCGCCAGCAACTCCGGACAGGCGGGGGCCATCGACGGCGGCGCACCGGTCGGTGCCGGCAGCGGTCGCAGCGCGCCGGCCGCCGGCAGCTCCGAAGGCAGCCTGTGGAAGGCCGCCGGCTGCGTGATCGGCGGCATCGCCGGGGCTGCCGCTGGCAAGCTCGCCGCAGGAGACCCCAAGAAGAGCCGCCTTTCAAAGACCGAGCAGGCCAAGCGGGAGCGCAGCTACCTGATCGCCGGCGCCCTGCTCGGCTGCGGCGGCGGTGCGGTCCTCAGCGGCACGGTCTATGAAAAGCTCTCCGAAGCCGGGCGCCGGGAGCGCGAGAAGGCGCTCATCGCGGCAGCCTCCCAGGCCCGGCCACAGCGCTACGGCGAGCCGGGCAACCCGACCTTGAAGGGCGGTGTCGTGCCCGGCAAACGCTACGCCGAGGTCGCGGAGAAACGCGAGTGCATGGACGTCGAGGACACCCTCGCCGACGGCAGCAGCAAGGACTCCATCTTCGTCAAGATGTGCCGCAACCTCCCCAACGGGGGCTGGGCACCGGTCACCGCATGATGCGCCGCTGGCTGGCCACGGCGGGGCTGCTGCTGTGCTGCAGCGAGGCGATGGCGCTCAAGTTCAAGCCGATGACCGACAGCGAGGGGCGGCCGGTGCTGGCCGTCTACGATTGCGCCCGCATCACCGAGGAGCGGAAGGCCGGCTGCCAGGACCACGAGAACAGCTTCACCGGCCCCGGCAAAGGCTACAAGGGCGACGCCGCGGTGCTCGAGGCGATGCTCCGGGAGCGGGGCTATTACCAGGTGTGGCTGTACTCCGGCGGCGGCAACCTGGATGAAGGCATCCGCATGGGCCGGGTGCTGCGGCAGCACCGGCAATTCACCTACGTTCCCAAAGGCTTCATATGCGTCAGTGCCTGCACGGTCGCATTTCTGGGCGGCGTCCTGCGCGACGTGGCCCCGGGCGGCGCCTATGAGGTCCACGCCTATTCGGGCGTCAAGAACTGGACCCCCGAACGCCTGCAGCGCTTCGTCTCGGCGGAGGGCGATGTCAGCCTCAAGAACTTCGTCACCGAAAGCTCCGATGACGGCATGATCTACGCAGGGCGGCTGTTTCTGTACGCCCAGCAGATGATCGGCGGACAACCCGACGAGGAGCGGACCATCGAGGTGCTGGCCAACTCCCCCGACTACGCGAAGGACTATCTCGGCAGCCCGCGCTTTCGCAGCGACTTCGCCCAGATGAAGGCGGAAGGGGTCGGCCGGGCCCACGAGACGCTGATGCGCATCGAGCGCGAGAGCTTCGAGACCCGCCTCGCCCACCTGAAGGCCCACGCCGACCGGCTCGGGGAGCGCAGTGCCAAGGCCGTCCGCATGCTCGAGATCATGTTCTCGAGCCGCATCGACGGCACCGCCGAGCTCGACCAGAACACTTTGAGACAGAACGGCTACATCAATGTACGCAGATGACAAAGCACGCCGCGCCCCCGCTGCGGCCTGGAAACACGCTGGCGTGGCGGCCCTCGCCGGCCTGCTGGTGGCGGCCTGCGGGACGACCAGCCTGGGCAGCTCGGTCGGCACCTCCGTCGAGGGCGAGGGCAGCAACCTGGATTTCCTGTGGATGGCCGAACACCCCTGGGCGCCGTCCTTCCAGCAATCGGGGCGGCTCCGCCTGTACGCCCAGTACCGGCAGGGCGGCCAGACCGTCGAGCAAGACCTCGGCGCCGGCCGTCTGGTCGCCCAGCGGCAGCTGCGCTTCGTGCTGCCCCACAGCCTGCGCGGCGTGCCCGACGGGCCGGTGTGCCTGTTCCTGAGCCCGGGGCGCAACCAGGCCGCGGTGCCGGTGCGCGCCGCCTCGACGGGCGAGACGGCGCGCTTCCGCCACGCCGACTGGGACAGCTGGGTGCGGGCGAACTCGGCCCGCAACAACGACGCCCAGGACGTCGAAGCCCTGACCCGGGTGCTCGCCGACGCAGAGCAACGCATCGCCGCACAGGACAAGGCGCTGGCCCGCCAGGGGGTGAAACGCGCCGAAGACTGCGCTCGCATGAACGTTCCGACAACGGCCGTCGAGGCCAACCCGCGGGATGTCATCGCCCCCGCCCAGCAGGCCACCGCCAGCCAGCGGATCTGCGTGCGGCGGGCCCGCAACATGCGCAACCAGGAATACATCAGGCCCGAATTCCGCATCGACATCCACGAGGCAGTGGTCCAGTTCCGCCCCGAGGCCGGCGGCGCCGACATGGCCCGGCGCCAGGCCGATGCGCGGCTCTTTCTCGGGCACTGGCAGCGCTGGCTGGAGCCGACCGGCGCCGACTATACGCCCGAGCTGGGCTCCGCCTCCGAGATGCTGCCGCTGGCCGGCACGGTCAGCCTGGCGATCAAGAACTGGAACCTTCACCGCCAGACCTACCCCGGCACACCGGCGCCCCCCGCGGTGGTGACCGGCCTGCTGGACGGCTACAAGGGCTGCCTCGAGGATGTGGCCAAACAGCTGGCTGTGAGGCACGAAGCCTGGCAGAAGGCCCGCGCCAGCCAGCCCGAGCGGGACCGCCTGTACACCGAGCGCAAGCGCGCCGAATGCAGCACCCAGGCTGCCGAGCAGGAGCAGCTGAAGGCCCGGGTGGGCGAACTGCGCGCCGAGCTGGCCGCCGCCAGGGCCCGCCTGGGCGCCGCGGAGACCACGCCGGCCACCACCGCCCGCAAGGTGCTCAACGACGCAAGCTGCTCGCCCTGACGCCCGCCGGGCCCGGCGGCTCTGCCCCGGCTAGCACCCGCAGGCCGGATGACGCCCGGCGAAGCGCGCCGCCAGCCCCACCAGCTGCCCGGGCCCGGCGGCCGACGAGAGGTACAGCCGCTCATCGAAACCGCAGTTGTCGTCGGGCAGGCTGAGCAGCAGGTCGGCGCGGCCGTCCCCGTCCAGGTCGCCCGCCCACAGTACGCGCGGGGTCGTGTCGCCGCCGTAGTGGCCCTCCAACGCCGTCGCAAACAAAAACTGCCGCGTCGTGCCATCGCCCAGGTGGTAGCGGAAGCCGCCGTTGTCCGGCAGGCGCACCCACGACAGGGCCAGCTGCCGCGCATCCCCCGGGACGCTCCAGCGCCCGAGCCGCCGCAGTTGCTTGGCGGCGCGCTCCGCGTCCCGCTCGCCGGCGTGCCAGCGGGTCACCGGGCCGGGGCTCAGCGCCAGCCCGTGAAAGAGCGCCAGCGGGCTACCCTTGACCCGCAGGGTCTCCAGCGGCACGCGGAATTCGTCGAGATGCAGCACCGTCTGCCGGCTGAGCTGCAGGCCGGTGGCACGCAGCGCGCAGCCGCCCGCCCCGCACTCCAGCGCCAGCCAGCCGCCCCCGGACGGCAGGCTGCCCGGCTCGTAGGCGCCGGCCGGGTCGGTGAGGACCAACGGCCCGGCCCCGGCGGCGGGGCCAGCGAGCATCAGCAGGATCAACAGGCGCACATGCCGCATGGGACCTCCCAGTGAACCAGCAAAGCCTTCAGCCCCGACGATTCAAGTCGGACTTGAACCATTGAAGCGCCGGGCCTGGCGCAGTCAAGTTCGACTTGAACAAGTTCAAGTCTGCGCTGCAAATGTTCAAGTCTGACTTGAACATTCAAAGCTAAAACTTGAACTCGCCGAGCCTGGACTTGAACTCGTTCAAGTCAAAGTTGAACGCTCAAAGCCAAGACTTGAACTCTCCAAGCCCGGAGTTGCAGTGCTCTCTCGCAAAAGCAAAGGGGGCAGCCTCGGCCACCCCCGAATTGACTCCGCGAGTCGCAACCCCCGGCCGGCTTACAGCAGCGGCGCCAGCCAGCGCTCGGCTTCGGCCACGCTCATGCCGGTGCGCTGGGCCCAGTCTTCGAGCTGGTCGCGGCCGATCTTGCTGACCGCAAAGTAGTGGGCGTCCGGGTGGGCGAAGTAGAAGCCGCTCACCGCCGCGGCCGGCGTCATCGCGAAGCTGTCGGTGAGGCCCATGCCGGTGCGGGCCGGGGCGTCGAGCAGCTTGAAGAGATCGCCCTTCACGGTGTGGTCCGGGCAGGCCGGGTAGCCGGGGGCCGGGCGGATGCCGCGGTAGGCTTCCTTGATCAGCTCGTCGCAGGAGAGCGTCTCGGCCGGGGCGTAGGCCCAGAACTCCTTGCGCACCCGGGCGTGCAGCCACTCGGCGGCGGCCTCGGCGAAGCGGTCGGCGAGGGCCTTCAGCATGATCGCGTGGTAGTCGTCGTGGGTGCGCTCGTAGGCCGCCAGGCGTTCCTCGATGTCGAGGCCGGCGGTGACGGCGAAGGCGCCGATGTAGTCGGCGACGCCGCTGGCCTTGCCGGCCACGAAGTCGGCCAGGCAGTAGTTGGGCTTGCCGGCCGGGCGCTCGTGCTGCTGGCGCAGGCCGCGCCAGCTCATCAGCACCTCGCTGCGGCTTTCATCGGCGTAGATCTCGATGTCGTCGCCCACCGCATTGGCCGGAAAGAGGCCGAACACCGCCTTCGCGCGCACCCACGGGCGGGTGTCCTGCTCGGCGACCATGCGGGCCAGCATCACCTCGGCGTCGGACTTGAGCTCGCGGGCGGTCTCGCCGACGATCTCGTCGTCGAGGATCTTCGGGTAGCTGCCGGCCAGGTCCCAGGTCTGGAAGAAGGGGCCCCAATCGATGTAGTCGACGAGCTCGGCCAGGTCGATGTCGAAGGACTGCACGCCCAGCTGGGCCGGCTTGGCCGGTTTGTAGGCCGGGTCGAGGTTCCACTGGAAGGCGTTGGCGCGGGCGTCAGAAAGCTTCACCAGGGTGACGCCTTTCTTGGAGGCGTGCTGGGCGCGCAGCTTGTCGTAGTCGGCGGCCACCTCGGCGGCGTAGCCGGCGCGCTGGCCTTCGGAGAGCAGCTTGGTGACGACGCCCACGGCCCGCGAGGCGTCCGGCACGTAGATCACCGGCTGCGCGTAGTGCGGGGCGATCTTGATGGCGGTGTGGGCGCGGCTGGTGGTGGCACCGCCGATGAGCAGCGGCACGTCGAAGCCCTGGCGCTGCATCTCGGCGGCCACGTGGCTCATCTCCTCGAGCGAGGGCGTGATGAGGCCGGACAGGCCGATGGCCTGGGCACCGTGCTCGCGGGCGGCATTCAGGATCTTGTCGCAGGGCACCATCACGCCGAGGTCGACGATGTCGTAGCCGTTGCAGCCGAGCACCACGCCGACGATGTTCTTGCCGATGTCGTGGACGTCGCCCTTGACGGTGGCGATCACGATCTTGCCCTTGCTGGTGGCGCCGGTGCGCAGCTTTTCTTCTTCGATGAAGGGGATCAGGTGGGCCACCGCCTGCTTCATCACGCGGGCCGACTTGACCACCTGGGGCAGGAACATCTTGCCGGCGCCAAAGAGGTCGCCGACCACGTTCATGCCGGCCATCAGCGGGCCTTCGATGACCGCCAGCGGCGGCTGGCCTTCGGCGGCGAGCTTGGCGCGGACTTCCTCGGTGTCGGCCACCACGAAGTCGGTGATGCCCTTGACCAGCGCGTGGCTGAGGCGCGCCTCGACGGGCTGCTCGCGCCAGGAAAGATCCGGCCCGGAATCCTTGGCCTTGCCCTCCTTGACGGTCTGGGCAAACTCCACCAGCGCCTCGCCGGCGCCGGGGTGGCGGTTGAGCACTACGTCTTCCACCTTCTCGCGCAGCTCGGGCGCGAGGTCGTCGTAAACGCCGAGCATGCCGGCATTGACGATGCCCATGCTCATGCCGGCCTTGATGGCGTGGTAGAGGAAGACGGTGTGGATCGCCTCGCGCACCGGGTCGTTGCCACGGAAGCTGAAGCTCACGTTGGAGACGCCGCCGCTCACCTTGGCGTGGGGCAGGTTGGCCTTGATCCATTCGACCGCGTCGATGAAGTCGACGGCGTAGTTGTCGTGCTCCTCGATGCCGGTGGCGATGGCGAAGATGTTGGGGTCGAAGATGATGTCTTCGGGCGGGAAGCCGATCCCCACGAGCAGGTCGTAGGCGCGCTTGCAGATCTCGGTCTTGCGGGCGAAGGTGTCGGCCTGGCCCTTCTCGTCGAAGGCCATCACGATCACCGCGGCGCCGTACTGGCGGCACAGGCGGGCCTGGCGCAGGAACTCGGCCTCACCCTCCTTCATCGAGATCGAGTTGACCACGCCCTTGCCCTGGATGCACTTGAGGCCGGCCTCGATCACGCTCCACTTGGACGAGTCGAGCATGATGGGCACCCGCGAGATGTCCGGCTCGGAGGCGATCAGCTTGAGGAACTTCTCCATCGCCGCCATGGAGTCGAGCATCGCCTCGTCCATGTTGATGTCGATGATCTGGGCGCCGTTTTCCACCTGCTGGCGGGCCACCGCCAGGGCGTCGTCGAAGCGGCCCTCGAGGATCATCCGCGCAAAGGCGCGCGAGCCGGTGACGTTGGTGCGCTCGCCCACATTGACGAACAGCGAGTCGGCGCCCACGTTGAAGGGCTCCAGGCCCGACAGGCGCAGTTTCTTCTCGACGAACGGGACGGTACGCGGGGTGACCAGGCTCACCGCCTCGGCGATCGCCTTGATGTGCGCCGGCGAGGTGCCGCAGCAGCCGCCGACGATGTTCACCAGGCCCGAACGCGCCCATTCGACGATCTCGGCAGCCAGCTGCTCGGGCGTCTCGTCGTAGCCGGTGGGCGACAGCGGGTTGGGCAGGCCGGCGTTGGGGTGGGCCGAGACGAAGGTGTCGCAGACGGTGGACAGCTCATCCACGTACTGGCGCAGCTCTTTCGCGCCCAGCGCGCAGTTGAGGCCGAAGCTGATCGGCTGCGAGTGGCTGAGGGAGTTCCAGAAGGCCTCGGCGGTCTGGCCCGACAGGGTGCGGCCGGAGGCGTCGGTGATGGTGCCGGAGATCATCACCGGCACACGCTGCTTGAGGTCGGCGAACAGCTTCTCGACCGCGAACACCGCGGCCTTGGCGTTGAGGGTGTCGAAGATGGTCTCGATCAGCAGAATGTCGGCACCGCCTTCGAGCAGGCCCTTGGCCGAGTCGTAGTAGTCGTCAACCAGCGCGTCGAAGCTGATGTTGCGGTAGCCCGGGTCGTTCACGTCGGGGCTGATCGACAGGGTGCGCGAGGTGGGGCCGAGCACGCCGGCGCAGAAGCGCGGCTTGGCCGGGTTGGCGGCGGTGAACTCGTCGCACAGCTGGCGCACCAGGCGGGCGCCCTCCACGTTCAGCTCGTAGGCCACGTCGGCGAGGCCGTACTCGGCCTGGGAGACACGGGTAGCGTTGAAGGTGCAGGTCTCGATGATGTCGGCGCCGGCCTCGAGGTAGGCCCGGTGGATGCCGCCCACCACGTCGGGGCGGGTCAGCACCAGGAGGTCGTTGTTGCCCTTGAGGTCCTTGCCATGCTCGGCAAAGCGCGCCCCGCGGTAGTCGGCTTCGCCCAGCTTGTGCTGCTGGATCATCGTGCCCATCGCCCCGTCGAGGATCAGGATGCGGTGGGTCAGAAGGGACTGGAGTTCGGGGGTGCGGTCGGGTTGCATGGCGGTTCCTTGAAATGACGGCCGGGGCGCGCAATAGAAAAACGGCGCGACAAACCGGGTGGTTTGCGAGCGCCGTTGATCGGTTGCCGAGCCTGGCCTGCGCTTCATCGGAGGGATGAGCAGGTCGCAACGCTCCTCGGCAAGGCCCGGATTTTACGGGGTTTTCGGGGCGTCTGCCAAGTCGGTGGCGGATCCGCCGAGCAGCGCCCGCGCATCCTCGCGCCACCAGTGGAGCGCCGTGTAGTAGCCCTCCCACACGCAACCGTTGCAGCCCCGGCCGCAACAGGCGGTGGGCGGCGGCGGCGGGTTGCGGTGGGCATGGCCGGCGACGCCCAGCAGGGCACGGATCTCGGCGATCTGCGCCTCGGCCTCGGCCAGGCTGGCGGGGCGGCGCTCGAAGGGCGTGGTGGCGGTCATGGCAGGCTCCGGAGGGGCCGCGACGATAGCACCCCGCGCGCCCGTGGCCAAGGGCGGGCAGAAATGCAGCATTGCGCATGTCATCGGCGCGATAGGCGTTTAGAATGCGCCCAGTTCTCCTGGATTTTTTCCATGCACGACACCCACGCGATCCTGTGCTTTGGCAAGACCCTCCCCGGCTACGACACCCTGACCGTGCGGCGGGCCATTCAACGTTCCTTCCAGTGCTCGGATGCCGAGATGAACGAGATGTTCTCCGGCGCCGAGGTGCGGCTGCGCGAGGCCCTCAGCGCCGACGAGGCGGAGCGCTGGCGGGAGCAGCTCCACGGCCTGGGCCTCAAGGTCATGATCGACCCGCCCCCGCGCACCCGCGTGCCGGCCCCCGCCGGGCCCGACGCCGACGGACTGCCGCCCCGCCCCGGCGCCCGCCCCACGGCCCGTGGAGCGGCCGGCAGCCCCCCGGTCTTCGGCCTCGACTTCCAGGGGCGGCTCGGGCGGGAGGCCTACCTCAAGGCCG
>JAKLLM010000265.1 GCA_023150125.1 Zoogloea sp. | reverse complement strand
GGCTGCCGGTGACGACCACCGGGTCCAGCGTCAGGGCTTCATCGGCCCAACCCAGGCAGGGGTAAGCCACCGCCAGCAGCAGGGCGAGCCGGGACGGACGAAGCAAGGGGGAAGGAAGGTGCCGGCTCATGATTTCTCCTGGAGACAATGCCCGCCCCAGCGGGCCGGCCTGGTGCCCATTATTCGCACTCGCCGATCACCCCGCGTCCCGACAATCCGGCAATTGAACTAGCGAAAATCATGAGTCTGGGGCTGGAGGCTTAAGCCGCGCGCGGCCGGTCAAACCGGGCCGGGGCCGCCGCGGCGGGTGGGCTTCCGTGGGCGCTGCAGCTGCGGCTTCAAATGCGGGGGGCGCAACAAGCCCGCCCCGCTGGCCTCAGCCTTCGATCAGCCCGTTGCGCAGCGCCACCAGAGTGAGTTCGGCGGCGTTATTGACCTGCAGCTTCTGCTTGATGTGGTAGAGGTGCGTGCCCACGGTGCTGGCGCTGAGGCAGAAATCCTCCGCCACCTCGCCCACCGAGCGGCCGATGGCGAGCTTCATGAAAACCGCTAGCTCCTTGGCGGTCAGCGACTCCACCGGGCTGGCGGTGCCCGACAGCTGGGCCAGCGCCACCACCTGGGCCAGCGCCGGGTCGAGGTAGCGGCGGTCGCGCGCCACCTCGCCCACCGCCCGCAGGAATTCCTCGGGCGAGGCGCGCTTGCACAGGTAGCCGCGGGCGCCGATGCGCATCGCCCGCACCGGCACGATGGCGTCCTCGTGGGCCGACAGCATGAGCACCCGGGCCTTCGGCGCCACCCCCAGCAGGCGCTCCAGCGCCGCCAGGCCGCCGATGCCGGGCATCGACACGTCCATCACCAGCACGTCGGGGCTGTGCTCGGCGTACAGGCGGATGGCGCCCTCGCCCCGCTCCGCCTCGGCCACCACCTCGGCCCCCACCCCTTCGAGGAGCAGGCGAAAACCCAGGCGCACCACCGCATGGTCGTCGGCCAGCACGATGCGCAGGCCCTCCAGTTCATTGCTCATGGACAGACTCCTGAATTGTCTTGGTTGGCATCGCCGGCAGCCGCGCCTCGATGCGGAAGCCGCCCCCCGCCGCCTGGGCGGTGCGGAACTCGCCGCCGAGCCCCTCGATGCGCTCGGCCATACCGGCCAGCCCGAAGCCGCAGCCGGCCTGGGCCGAAGGCTGGCTGCTGCCGGCGCCGTCGTCCTGCAGCCAGACGCGCAACCAGGCGCCTTCGCGGACCACCGCAAACTCGACGCGGCTGGCGCGGGCGTGACGCAGCACGTTGGTCAGCCCCTCCTGCACGGTGCGCAGGATCACCGCGGCCGTCTCGGCGGACACCGGCCCGTCGCCGGGCTCGAGGCGGGCCGTGAGGTCGATGCCGTCGTGGCGGGCGCGCCAGCCGGCGAAGATCTGCTCCAGCCCCTCCGCCAGCCCGGCGGCCGACGGGCGCAGGCGCTGCAGGATGCGGCGCACGCCGTCCTGCATCTCGCCGGTGACGGCGACGATGCCCTGGGCCGGCACATGCAGCGCCGACTCGTCCGGCGCGCGCTGCACGATGGCGCCGGCCAGCGCGCGCACCGCGGTGATGCCCTGGGCCAGCTCGTCGTGCAGCTCGCGGGCGATGTCGCGGCGCTCGGCGGCGAGGCGGGCCTGCATGCGCTCGGCCAGCTCGCGCTGGGTGTCGAGGCGCACGTTTTCATCCACCGCCGCCTGCAGGCGGTCGGCCATGCCGTTGAAGGCCCGCGACAGGCGCGCCAGCTCGGGCGTAGCGAAGCCAGGCAGGCGGGTATCGAAGCGGCCGGCGCCGGTGCGGTCGAGGGCGCCCATCACCTGCTCCAGCGGGCGCAGCGCCCGGGCCAGGGCCATCCGTGCCGCGGCGAACAGCGCCAGCAGCAGGAGCAGGCCCCAGCCGGCCAGGGCCAGCAGCTCGTCCCAGGCGTCGAGCACCGCGCGGGAAGGGTCCGGGTGCAGGCTGAGCCGGAAATCGCCCAGCGCAAAGTGGCGCACCGGCAGGTCCAGCGCCACCAGGGTGGCGAACCATTCGGGCGCGGCACGACCGACCTTGTAGGTTGGCGGCGGCGAGACGTGGCGCAGCACGCCGGCCCCGTCGCGGATCTCGAGCTGGTGGGCGCGCACCCGGCCCACCGAGGCCGCCACCGACAGCAGGCGCGTGGCCTGCTCGTCGGCGGGCCGCGCCTCGAGGTCGGAGAGCACCACCTTCAGCCATTGCGCCGACACCCGGGTTGCCGCCTCCACCTCCTCGTGGATCGCGCTGCGGGTGCCCTGCAGCCACAGGCCGCCCAGCACCGCCAGCAGGCTGGCGGTAAGCAGGCACAGCACCAGGCCGACCCGGGTGTGCAGGCTGGGGCCGCCGGCACTGCGATGCATCGAAGAGTCCGTGGAGGCGCCGGCCATCATCATCTCCCGCCGAACAGGTAGCGCACGCCCACCCAGGCGGCGCGGGGGGCGCCGGGGGCGACGAAGCTCTCGCGGCGCCAGTGGTCGGGGTTGGCCTGGAAGCTGCCGCCGACGAAGGGGTTCTCGGCCAGCGCGCCACCGCTGGCGTAGCGCCGGTCGAACAGGTTGTTGATGCGCGCGAAAGCCTGCCAGCCGCCGCCCAGGCCCATCTCGGCATTCACGTTGAGGACGGCGTAGCCGCCGACCTTGCCGGGGCCGTCGAAGGTGCGCGTCGAGCCGTTCACGTCGGTGTAGGTGCCGGGGCGGTGGAGGTTGTTCTCGTTGCCGCGCAGCAGCTGGCTCGAGAAGGCCTGCAGGTCGGCGCCCAGGCGCAGCTGGTCGGTGGCGCGCCAGGACAGGCCGAGCTTGATGGCGTGCTCGGGCAGGCCGGGCAGGCGGTCGCCCTTGCGCACCAGGATCTCGTCGTCCTGGCCGGCGCCGGTGCACTCGGGAGCGGTGCCGCGGGTGCTGTTGTTCTCGGCCAGGATGCAGGCCTGGGAGCGGAAGCTGGCCTGCAGCCAGGTGTAGCTGGCGTACCAGTCGAGGCGGCGCAGGCGGCCGTCGAGGGCGAACTCCAGGCCCTGGCGCTGGGTCTTGCCGAAGTTGGTGAAGTAGCCGGCGCTGGTGGAGGTGCCGACGAACAGGATGTCGTCGCTGTTGATGGTGCGGAAGGCGCCGGCATTCCAGCGCATGTCGCCGGCGAGCTTGCCGCGCAGGCCGGCCTCCACGGTGCGCGCGATGACCTGCTTGAGGTAGGGGTCGGCGGCCATCGAGTTGGGCAGCGAGCACGGGTTGGCGGGGTCGGCGCAACCGAGCTCGATGGGCGACGGCACGCGGCTGCCCTGGCTGAAGCCGGCATAGGCATTGAGCGCCGGGTTGAGCTGCCAGGAGAGGCCGAGGGCCGGGTTGAGCTTGTGGTACTTGTGGTCGCCGTCGAGGTTGGGCGGCGCCAGGTTGAGCTCGTCGCGGGTGGTGACGCGGCTCATGTTGTAGCGGGCCGAGCCGGTGAGGTGCACGGCCGGGGTGATCGACCAGGTGTCGGTGACGAAGACGCTGGTGGTGCGGGTGGCGCCGGAGAGGCGGTTCTCGTCCTGCTCGCCGGCCAGGTTGACGACGCCGCGGCTGCCGTCGAGGTCACCCAGCGCCTGGGTCTGCGCAAAGCGCACCTGGGCGTAGTCCCACGAGGTGCCCACCGCCAGCTGGTGGCGGGCGGTGGTGAGGTTCCACTGCAGCGCACCGCCGGTGCCGCGCTGGGTGCTGCGGGTGCGGTTGTGGGCGCCGCTGGGCTGGGTGGGGTCGTCCTCGTAGTCGTCGTTCATGTCGCCGTTGAGGGTGCCGGTGCGGGTGCGGCGGTGATACACGCTGCCCGACAGGCTCTGGGAATCGCTGAGCCACAGCTTGCCGGTGAGGGCCAGCTGGGTGAGCGAGTTCCGGGTCTCGTCCGGGTGGGTGAAGATCGCCTCGCGCTCGCGGGCCAGCAGCGACTGCGGCACCACGCCGTTGCCGATCAGGCGGCTGCGGGCGCGGGTCAGGCTGAGGTCGGCCTCGCCGGCGCTGTTGCGGAAGGACAGCTTGCCGAACATCTGCTTGACGTCGGAGGGCGAGAAGTTGCGCCAGCCGTCCTCGCGGAACCAGTCGCCGGCGATGTAGGCGCCCAGGGTGCCGTCGTTGCCGCCGTACTCGATCTCGGTGTTGCTGCGCCCGAAGCTGCCGCCCGACACCTCGAGCTTGCCGCCCGGGTGCGAGAAGCCGCTCTTGGTGCGCATGGCCAGCGCGCCGCCCAGGGTGTTGAGGCCGAACACCGGGTTGGAGCCGGGCACCAGGTCGATGCCGGCGATCGCCGAGTTGGGGATCAGGTCCCAGTTGACCGTGTCGCCGAAGGGCTCGTTCACCCGCACGCCGTCCACGTAGATCGACAGGCCCTGGGCAGTGCCGAGCAGCGGCGAGGCGGTGAAGCCGCGGTAGTTGAGGTCCATCTGGAAGGGGTTGCCCTGGATCTCGTTCACCGTCACCGCCGGCACCTGGCGCAGCATCTGGTCAGCCACGTGGAGGCTCTCGGCGTCTTCCATGCGCTGGGCGTCGAGGGACTGGACGTTGGCCGGCAGGTGCAGCCGCGGCACGCCGACGCCGGACAGCGGCGTGGTGCCGACCACCTCGATGCGCTCGGTGGTCACAACGGTCTGGGCCTGGGCCGGCAGGCCGAGGGTGGCGAGGGCGATTGCAGTGGCCCGGGCGATCGGGGTAAGGGCCAGGGCCGCCTGATGAGGTCTTGTTTTCATGTGGCTTTTCGGAGGCGGTAGGTGATGGGGACGACCACTTCGAT
>JAKLLM010000264.1 GCA_023150125.1 Zoogloea sp. | reverse complement strand
TGATCGTCGGCGCCCGAGCCTTTCCCGGCAATCCCTACGACGGTCATACCCTCGCCGAGCAGAACGAGCAGGCGACGATCCTGATGCAGGACGTCAAAGGCGCCCCGAAGCCGCACACGGCGATCGTCGATCTGGGCTATCGGGGCGTTGAAGTGCCGGGGGTCGAGATCATCCACCGCGGCCGGATCAAGAACCTGAGCGCCAAGGCCCGCCGACTGCTCAAACGACGTCAGGCAGTGGAGCCCGTGATTGGGCACCTGAAGGATGACTGCGGCCTACGGCGAAATTGGCTGAAGGGGGCGGAGGGGGATGTGCTGCACCCGGTGCTGTGTGCCGCCGGGTACAACTTGCGCTGGCTGCTGCGGGCCATTGCCCGCCTGGGGCTGAAGGCCCTTTTTGCGCTCTGGCTTCTGGTCGGGATGCTTGGGCGGGTGGTCAGCGACGACCGTTCCTGGCCGGTGGACTGGCGACTGGGGCGGCGAATTGAATATTTCAGGACCGACCACTTCTCCTTGAACGCATCCTCCTCGAATATCGGCTTGACCCTCATCTCGACAACCCCCCACGCGCTGGTGTCGTCATCGGGAATCAAGGTCGCGTCCACCGACAGGCGCACCAGGGTCGAGCCATACAGGTCGTGGCGGTCGTCCAGTTCGTTGGCGGCCATTTCGGAGCGGATCTCCTCCAGCAGGGCGAGCTTGTCCCGGAACAAGTCGATCGGTGAAGCCTTGCCCGCCGCGGGTTGAAGGCCAGGCGGCAGATCGGCCACCGATTTCAGCAGATTGCTTATTTCGGTTCGCCATTTGGCGGCTGTGGTCGGGTCGGGTGATTCGACTTCGCTTGCCTTGGACCCGCTGGTCGCAGTCGGCGTGAGGGCAGCCATGATATTTTTGGCCTCTTCGAGGCTCGTCTTGCCGCTTTTCACATCGGCCAGCAACCTGTCCCGCAAGGCCAGCAGAATCTCCTGATCCTTGGTGTCCATTTCCTGCTGGTTGCGGATGCGCTGGGCATCCCGCTCCTTGCCGAGCTTGGCGAGCTGGGCCGCGCCGGCGTCGAGGGACACGCCGAGCCCCGCCCCGAAACCGGAAACGCTGCGTATCGAGAAGCCACCGTCGGTAGCAAAGTCTGTCGAACTGAGCGCTTGCACCGCGGTGAGCTGGCTCTCGAGAAACTCCCGGCGCTTGAGGCGCTCATTGACCATGCGCTCCCGGGACGAGACGCGCACCCCCGAAACCTCGATCTTCCCCAGCGTCGTCCCCGAATCCAGCTTGGAATAGGACGCACAGCCGGCACAGGTGGCTGCAGCGATCACTGCAAGAGACAAGGTGGAAAGCTTGTGCGCGCGCATGGTTCTCTCCTTGGTGGAAATGCTGGCTGACAGGGTGCTCGGCAATCTCCGGCTCGGGGCATGGCAACGGGTTGGTGCCGGCCCTGTCGAGCTGATCTTTTTTTATTTGTCGCACGCCGTCCGGCTATGCGTTTATCAAGTATAGAAAGCGTTTTTATAATTTCATCATCGGATTGAATTTTCCCGCGGGTCGGTCTCGAAGGCCGATTTCCTCGCCGCGGGGTGGCGTCCCGCCTGCGCGAGGCGCCCCAATCCCGTCCTCCGGGCACCCCCACCCACCGCCAAACCATGCCAAAGGTTTAAGATGCCGCCTTTTCGTCATCGGTGGCAGCAACGTGGCAGACGCAGCAGACAGCAGGATCGACGCCTTTCTTGAGCGCTGGAGCAAGGCCGGGGGCAGTGAGCGGGCCAATTACCAGCTCTTCCTCACCGAGCTGTGCACGCTGCTGGACTTGCCCACGCCCGACCCGGCCTCGCGCGATAGCCGCGACAACGCCTACGTCTTCGAGCGCCGGGTGGTGATGCGCGAGCCCGACGGCAGCCCCCGCGACCGCTACATCGACCTCTACCGCCGCGGCGCCTTCGTGCTCGAGGCCAAGCAGAGCGGCAAGGCCCTCGACAGCTCGGGCTGGGACAGCGCCATGGTGGCCGCCCACAAGCAGGCCGACCAATACGTGCGCGCCCTGCCCGCCGACGAGGGGCGGCCGCCCTTCATCGTGGTGGTCGACGTCGGCCGCAACATCGAGCTCTACGCCGAGTTCAGCCGCTCCGGCGGCAACTACACCGCCTTCCCCGACCCCAAGCACTTCCGCATCCGCCTCGCAGACCTGCGCCGCGCCGACATCCGCGAGCGCCTGCGCACCCTGTGGCTCGACCCGATGCGCCTCGACCCGTCCCGCGAGTCGGCCCGGGTCACCCGCCAGATCGCCGACCAGCTGGCGGCCCTCGCCAAATCCCTCGAAGTCGGCGGGCACGGCGCCGAACACGTCGCCAGCTTTCTCATGCGGGCCCTGTTCACCATGTTCGCCGAAGACATCGGCCTGCTCCCCGAGCGCGGCTTCACCCAGCTGCTCGAGCGCCTGCACGGCAAGCCCGCCAACTTCGCCCCCATGCTCGAGAGCCTGTGGCAGAGCATGAACACCGGCGGCTTCTCGCCCATCCTCGAAGACAAGGTGCTGCGCTTCAACGGCGGCCTGTTTGCCGACAGCCGCGCCATTGCGCTGGATCGCGACCAGCTCGAGCTGCTCCTCAAGGCCTCCCGGGCCGACTGGCGCTATGTGGAGCCGGCCATCTTCGGCACCCTGCTCGAACGCGCCCTCGACCCCCGCGAGCGCCACAAGCTGGGCGCCCACTACACCCCGCGGGCCTACGTCGAGCGGCTGGTGCTGCCCACCATCGTCGAGCCCCTGCGGGCCGAGTGGGGCGAGGTGCAGGTGGCCGCGCTGGCCTACGAAAAGCAGGGCAAGCGCAAGGACGCCATCGAAGAGGTACGCCGCTTCCACCGCCAGCTGTGCGAGCTTCGGGTGCTCGACCCGGCCTGCGGCAGCGGCAACTTTCTGTACGTCACCCTCGAACACCTCAAGCGCCTCGAGGGCGAGGTGCTCAACCTGCTCCACGACCTGGGTGAATCCCAGGGCCTGCTGGATCTGCAGGGCATCACCGTCGGCCCCAACCAGTTTCTGGGCCTCGAGATCAACCCCCGCGCCGCGCGCATTGCCGAGCTCGTGCTGTGGATCGGCTACCTGCAATGGCACTTCCGCACCCACGGCAGCGTGAGCCCCCCCGAGCCCGTGCTGCGCGACCTCAAGAACATAGACAACCGCGACGCCCTCATCGCCTTCGACGGCACCCAGGCCCTCACGGGCGACGACGGCCGGCCGCTCACCCGCTGGGACGGCCTCAGCTACAAGCCCAGCCCCATCACCGGCGAGCCGGTGCCCGACGAAGCCTGCCAGGTCGAGCAGCTGCGCTACCTGGCGCCGCGCCAGGCCCCGTGGCCCGAGGCCGACTACATCGTCGGCAACCCGCCCTTCATCGGCGCCGCCACCATGCGCCGCGCCCTCGGCGACGGCTACGTGGACGCGGTGCGCAGCACCTGGAAGGCGGTGCCCGAATCGGCCGACTTCGTCATGTACTGGTGGCACATCGCCGGCGAGGCGGTGCGCGCCGGCCGCGCCCGGCGCTTCGGCTTCATCACCACCAACAGCCTGCGTCAGACCTTCAACCGGCGCGTGGTGCAGGCCCAGTTGGAGGCCAAGCCGCCCCTGTCCCTGGCCTTCGCGATCCCCGACCACCCGTGGGTGGACGCCGCCGATGGCGCCGCGGTGCGGATTGCGATGACGGTGGGGGCGGCGGAGGAGGGCGAGGGCAGCTTGGTGGCGGTCACCGCGGAGCGGGAGACGCAGCAGGACGAGGTGGAGGTGAGCCTGCAGGCACGCCGCGGGTGCATTTTTGCCGACCTCACGATGGGGGCCGACGTGGTCGGCGCCCGCGCGCTGCTGGCCAACGGCGGCATCAGCTCCCCCGGCGTCAAGCTGCATGGCGCGGGCTTCATCGTCACCCCGGACGAGGCCGCGCAGCTGGGCCTGGGCACGCTGCCCGGCCTTGAACGGCACATCCGGGCCTACCGCAACGGCCGCGACCTGGCGACCTCGCCGCGGGGCGTGCAGGTGATCGACTTCTTCGGGCTCTCGGCGGAGGAGGTTCGGGCGCACTACCCGGCGGCTTACCAGTGGGTGCTGGAGCGGGTGAAGCCGGAGCGCGACCAGAACAACCGTGCGACCTACCGCGACAATTGGTGGCTGTTTGGCGAAGCGCGCAAAGACTGGCGGAGCATGGTGGCTGGCCTGCCGCGCTACATCGCCACTGTCGAGACGACCAAGCACCGGGTTTTCCAGTTTCTCGACGCGGAGATCCTGCCCGACAACATGCTGATCAACGTCGCCTCCGACGACGCGCTGGTGCTCGGCGTGCTGTCGAGCCGGTTGCATGTCGCCTGGGCGCTTGCCGCCGGTGGGCGGCTGGGGGTCGGCAACGACCCGCGCTACAACAAGACCCGCTGCTTCGAACCCTTCCCCTTTCCCACCCCCACCGACGCCCAGGCCGACGCCATCCGCCAGCTCGCCGAGCAGATCGACGCCCACCGCAAGCACCAGCAGGCCGCCCACCCCGGGCTCACCCTCACCGGCCTCTACAACGTGCTCGAAAAGCTGCGCAGCGGCGAGGCCCTCAACCCCAAGGAGCAGGCCATCCACCAACAAGGCCTGGTGTCGGTGCTGCGCGAGCTGCACGACGACCTCGACCGCGCCGTCTTTGCCGCCTACGGCTGTGGCGACCTCGCCGACACCCTGGTGGGCCGGCCCGGCGCCACCACCCCGCTGCCCGACAAACCCGACGCCCAGGCCGCCGCCGAGGAGGAACTGCTCTCCCGCCTCGTCGCCC
>JAKLLM010000263.1 GCA_023150125.1 Zoogloea sp. | reverse complement strand
GGTCTGGCAGCGCGATTACGCCAACCACGCCGAAGCCACGCGCGACGTCACCGAGTACATCGTCGGCTTCTACAACAGCGTGCGCCTGCACTCGAAATTGGGCTATCTGTCGCCCACCGCTTATGAGCGGGAAAGGGCAGAAAAACACCCTATCGGGGTGTCCGAGAATACTTGACCACTACAGTGACCTCTTCTGCGCCCCTCTTGTCAGGAGGAGGCGCTCACCGAAGGGGTTTCAGCTCTAAAGCCGTTCCCGCGCCACCCGCCGCAGCAAGGCGCCGAAGAGCAGGGTGGCGGCGAGGGTGGCCAGCACGCAGCCCTCCCAGAAGCCCGCCACCGACGGCGCCCCGGCCCGCCACGGGGCGTGGAAGCTCAGCCACCAGCCGCCCGCCAGCCCGATGCCCCAGAAGCAGAAGGTGTGCAGCACCATCGGCAGCAGGGTCACCTTGTAGCCGCGCAGGGCGTGGGCGGCCACCGTCTGCAGGCCGTCGAAGCCCTGGTAGAAGCACAGGTAGAGCACCAGCCCCAGGGCCACCGCCTGCACCGCCGGGTCGGTGGTGGACAGCGTCACCAGCGGCTCCCGCAGCAGCCACAGCAGGATGCCGAGGAGCACCGCCAGCCCGCCGGCGAGGCCCATCCCGAGCCGTGCGGTGAGGCGGGCGCGGGCCGGGTCGCCGGCGCCGACGGCCTGTCCGACCAGCACCATCGTGGCGATCGACAGGGCCAGCGGCAGCATGTAGATGACGCCGGTGAAGTTGGCGATCACTCGGTGGCCGGCCACCGTCTCGACGCCCAGCCGGGCCACGAGGATCGCGATCAGCGTGAAGGAGCTGATGTCGATGAAGGTCGACAGCCCCATCGGCCCCCCCAGCCGCAGCAGCTTGCCCAGCTCGCCCGGGTGGGGCGGCTGCCAGCCCTTGAAGATGCGGTATTGCCGGTAGGCCGGGTTGCGCGCCAGGTAGGCCAGCCCGCAGCCCAGGGCCAGCCAGTTGATGACGGCCGTCGACACCCCGCAGCCGGCGCCGCCCAGTGCCGGCAGGCCGGCCGCGCCGTTGGTGAGCGCCCAGGCCAGCGGCAGGTGGATGCAGGTGACGATGGCGCTGATCGCCATCAGCGCCCGCGGCCGCCCCACCGCGTTGTTGAAGGCGTAGAAGGCGCGGTAGAAGAGCAGTGCCGGCAGGCCCGCGGCGGTGGCCGCGAGGTAGTCGCCCGCCAGCGCCGCCACGTCGGCCGGCACCTGGGCCAGGGCCAGCAGCGGGGCGGGCGCCAGCAGGATCGCCACCCCCGGCAGCGCCAGCATGCCGGCCAGCCAGAAGCCCTGCTGCAGGGCCGGGCCGATCTCTTCGTTACGGCCGGCGCCGACATGGTGGGCCACGGTCGGTGCCACCGCCTGCAGCACGCCGCCCAGCAGCATCACCACCGAGATGTAGAAGCTGCTGCCGATGGCCACCCCGGCCAGGTCGAGGGTGCCGTAGCGCCCGGCGATCAGGGTGTCGGCGATCATCATCGCCATCGACAGCAGCTGGGCGATGAGGATCGGCCAGGCGTGGTGGAACAGCTGGCGCACGATGGCGCCGGCGCTGCCTGGCGGGTGGATGGCGAGGGCGGTCAAGGCGGAGGGCGGGGGCTGGTTAGCGGTGCACCAGCACCGGGATCCTGGAATGGGTGAGCACCTTCTGGGTCTCGCTGCCCAGGAGCAGCGCGCCGATGCCGCGGCGGCCGTGGGAGGCCATGAAGATCAGGTCGCAGGCGTGGGCCCCGGCCGCGGCGATGATGCCCTCGTGGGCCATGTCGCAGGCGGTGGTGACGGCGCTGGCGGCCACGCCTTCGGCGCCGGCGGCGGCCACCAGCGGGTCGAGGATGGCGCGGCCCTGGGCTTCGGCGCTGGCCACCAGGCGCGCCCGGGTGCCCGGGTCGGTGATGCCGTAGCCTTCGCTGAAGGACACCGGGAAATCCGGCAGTGCGGTGAAGAAGGTGATCCGCGCGCCGGTCTCGCGGGCGAAGGCAATCGCCTTGGCCGCGGTGTGGCGGGAAAGTTCGGAGCCGTCGCTGGGAACGAGCAGGTGCTTGAACATGGTGTTGTCTCCTCTGGTGGGGTCAGCTGGCGTTGGCCAGGGCCTGGAAGTCGCGCTTTTCCATCAGCCACGATACCGTGAAGCCGGCCACCAGGCCCCAGAAAGCCGCGCCGATGTTGAGGATGCCCAGGTCGGCCACCGTGACGCACAGGCTGATCAGCGCCCCCAGGGTGAACTTGCCGCCGCCGAACGAGGCCACGAAGGCGCCCTGCAGCACGCGCAGCATCGCCAGCCCGCCCAGCACCATGATGTACTCCTTCGGCGCGGCCAGCATCAGCCCGGTGAAGGTGGGCGCCATCAGCCCGAACAGCACGCCGAACACGCCAAAGGTGAGGCCAGCGGTGTATTGGCGGCGATGTTCGCCCGACGAGGTTAGGAGCGCGTTGGTGGGCCCGGTGAGGCAGGTGCTGACCGCCCCGACCATTGCGCACAGCGCCGCGCCGATGCCGCACGCGACGGCGATGGTGTTGACCGGCGGCTCGTGCCGGGCCGACTTGAGCACCGCCACGCCCTGGCCGTTCTGCACCACCAGCACGGTGATCGCCAGCGGCACGACCAGCTCGACCAGCGCGCCGAGGCTCCACACCGGCGCCTGCACCACCGGCTGGGCGAAGGCGAAGCTATGCACCACCGCGGTATCCACCCGGCCCAGCAGGCCGATCGCGATCGCCCCCACCACCAGCGCGCCGATCACCGGCGGGATGCGCTTGCCCCACACCGTGCTCGCCGACAGCAGCAGGAAGGCCACCACCATCGGCCCGGCGATCCCCACGTCGCTGTGCAGCGCGCGCACCAGGTCGAGCCCGAAGCGCAGGAAGACCCCGGCCACCATGCCCATCACGATGGGCATCGGCAGCGACGACATCAGCCGCTTCACCCAGCCGCTCGCCCCCAGCACCAGCACCAGCACGCTGGTGGCGTAGAAGGCGCCGATCACCTCGGCGAAGCTCAGGTGCTGCAGCGCCGGCCCCACCAGCACCGTGCCGGGGATGGTCCATGCGAAGCCCAGCGGGGTCTGGTAGCGCCAGGTCATGGCGATGGTGATGAGGCCGTTGATGAAGAACACCCCGAACACCCACGAGGCGAGCTCGGCGTGGCTGAGGCCGCCGTTGGTGCCCACCGACAGGATGATGGCCACCGGCCCGGTGGCCGAGAAGATGAAGCCGATCAGGCCGTTGGCAAAATAGGTGAGGCCGAAGTCGGCGAAGACTTGGCGCAGGCCCGGGGCGCGGGCCGCCGGGCGTTCGAGGTTGGCGAGCATGGCGCTTCCTTTGGTTTTATATATGTGGGATTCAGCGCGCCGCGGCCGGGGAGACGGCCAGGGCGGGCGAGGGCTTGCGGGTGGTGAGCAGGATGCCGCCGAAGACCAGCGCCATCCCGGCGTAGTGATACCAGGCGGGCGTCTCGCCCAGCACCAGCGCCGACAGGATCGAGGCGAACACCGGCATCAGGTGGATGAACAGCGAGCCCACCGCCGGCCCCACCTGGGCCACGCCGGCGTTGAAGCACACGAAGCCCAGGAAGGCCGCCACCACGCCGGCGTACAGGATGCCGGCCAGCGAACCGGCGTGCAGATTCACCGCCGCGCCGGTGGACAGCTCCCAGGCGTACATCGGCGCCATCACCGCGAGGCCGACCACGATGAAGGCCGCCAGCAGCAGCATCGGGTGCACGCCCTGGGGCCGCCACTGCAGGAAGGCCGTGTAGAGGCTCCACGAGAACACCGCCAGCAGCATCCACAGGTCGCCAGTGTTGAGCTCGAGCCCCAGCAGCGTGGCGACGCTGCCGCGGCTGATGAGCAGCACCACCCCCACCAGCGAGATCAGGCCGCCGATCACCTCGGGCCGCGCCAGGCGGCGCCCGAAGAAGGCCAGCGCCAGCACGCTGGTGACCACCGGGATGAAGGAGTTGAGCAGGGTCGCGCTGGTGGCGGTGGTGTATTGCACCGCCACATAAGAGAAGGTGTTGTAGCAGCCCACCCCGAACACCCCCAGGAAGATCACCTTCTTCCACGCCGCCCGCAGCAGCGGCCACTGGCTCTTCAGGTGGGGAAGGGCCAGCGGCAGCACGCAGCAGAAGGCCGTCACCCAGCGCCAGAAGGCCAGCGCCACCGGCGGCAGATCGGCCCGCAGGCCACGGCTCATCACCATGTTGCCGGCCCAGAAGAGGGAGGTGAGGGCGAGCAGCAGGTAGGGGTTGAAGTGGGGGCGGCGCATGGGTTCGGGCCTCATCGGTCGGTTCGTCCGGCAGCGCGGCGGCATGGGCGCACGCAGGCCTCCGGGGCAGGGCAGCGCATTCTGGTTGTTTCCGAGGGGGGAATAAAGCCCCGAGGAATGAAAACACTGTTTGGTTTAAACGAATTATTGCCCGGCCCACCGGGCTTGTGCCGGTGCGTGCGGGCGCGGATCAGGCCCGACAAGGCAGGGGCCGCCCGGGGCCGGGCAAGCCTGCGGGGCGGTGGGGCCCGCTTTCATCGGCACGGGCCGTGATTGGGTGGCGCCGATGAATGATTGCCTCGGCGGAATGAAACATTGCCTGGTGGGAATGAAACGATGGGGCGGCGCGAGGCAAATTTGCCCGGCCGCAATGAACCTAAAAACCTCAGTTACCCCACCCCGTTTGCATGATCGGCCAGCAAGCGGTGTGGTTTCGGTGGTCCGATAGCCGCAACGATGCGCTTGAGATGCGCGCAACAGCGCAGCCAGACCGATGGGCCGTCAAACTGCTCCGC
>JAKLLM010000262.1 GCA_023150125.1 Zoogloea sp. | reverse complement strand
GCGCATGCAGGTGGAAGCTGTGTTTGCCCAGATCGATCCCGATCAGTGTCACGATGCTCATGATGGCCTCCCCAAAAACCAAAATCCCTACTCAGCGTAGTCCGCTGGGTAGGGATCGGGCTGACCATCTCATTAACGCCGCGTCTCCGCGGCGTTTTTTTGCATCGAACGCAGGGCGCCCGGGGGACTCGACTCAGTCCTTCACGCAATCCACGAAATAGTGGATGCGCCCGTCACGCACCTCCTTCACGAGGCCGTGCACATCGGTCTCGAAGCCCGGGAAGCGTTCATTGAACTCGCGGGCGAACTGCAGGTAACGCATCACCGTCTTGTTGAAGCGCTCACCCGGGATCAGCAGGGGAATGCCCGGCGGATAGGGCGTGAGCAGCACGCTGGTGACGCGGCCTTCGAGCTCGTCGATGGCCACCCGCTCGATCTTGCGGTGGGCCATGCGGGCAAAGGCATCGGCGGGCTTCATGGCCGGCACCATATCCGAGAGGTACATCTCGGTGGTCAGGCGGGCCACGTCGTTGGCGCGATACACCGCGTGGATGTCGCGGCACAGGTCGCGCAGGCCGACACGCTCGTAGCGCGGGTTCTTCTGGACGAACTCGGGCAGCACCTTCCAGAGGGGCTGGTTTTTGTCGTAGTCGTCCTTGAACTGCTGCAGCTCGGTCACCATGCTGTTCCAGCGGCCCTTGGTGATGCCGATCGTGAACATGATGAAGAAGCTGTAGAGGCCGCATTTCTCGACGATCACGCCGTGCTCGGCCAGGTACTTGGTGACGATGGCGGCCGGGATGCCGCGCTCGGCGAACTCGCCGTCCACGTCGAGGCCCGGGGTGATGATGGTGGCCTTGATGGGGTCGAGCATGTTGAAGCCTTCGGCCAGCCTGCCGAAGCCGTGCCAGCGCTCGCCGGGCTTGAGCATCCAGGCGTCGCGCTCTTCGATGCCTTCTTCCGACAGGTCGTCCGGCCCCCACACCTTGAACCACCAGTCGGCGCCCCACTCCTCGTCCACCTTGCGCATGGCGCGGCGGAAATCGAGGGCTTCGGCGATGGACTCTTCGACCAGCGCGGTACCACCGGGCTCTTCCATCATCGCCGCCGCCACGTCGCAGGACGCGATGATCGCGTACTGCGGGCTGGTGGAGGTGTGCATGAGGTAGGCCTCGTTGAACACGTCGCGGTCGAGATGCTGGCTCTCGGCGTCCTGCACCAGGATCTGCGAGGCCTGGGACAGGCCGGCCAGCAGCTTGTGGGTGGACTGGGTCGAGAAGATCATCGACTCCTTGCAGCGCGGGCGGTCGGCGCCGATGGCGTGGTAGTCGCCGTAGAAGTCGTGGAAGGCGGCGTGGGGCAGCCAGGCCTCGTCGAAGTGCAGGGTGTCGATCTTGCCGTCGAGTTCGTCCTTGATCGCCTCGACGTTGTAGAGCACGCCGTCGTAGGTGGACTGGGTGATGGTCAGCACCCGCGGCTTGGCGGTCTTGTCGGTGATGAAGGGGTTGGCGTCGATCTTCTTCTGGATGTTCTCCCAGGCGAACTCGCTCTTCGGGATCGGGCCGATGATCCCGTAGTTGTTGCGGGTCGGCATCAGGAACACCGGGATCGCGCCGGTCATCATGATCGCGTGGAGGATGGACTTGTGGCAGTTGCGGTCAACCACCACGATGTCGCCCGGCGCCACGGTGGAGTGCCACACGATCTTGTTGGACGTGGACGTGCCGTTGGTGACGAAGTACAGGTGGTCGCAGTTGAAGATGCGCGCCGCGTTGCGCTCGGACGCAGCCACCGGGCCCGTGTGGTCGAGCAGCTGGCCGAGCTCTTCGACGGCGTTGCAGACGTCGGCGCGCAGCATGTTCTCGCCGAAGAACTGGTGGAACATCTGCCCCACCGGGCTCTTCAGGAAGGCGACGCCGCCGGAGTGCCCGGGGCAGTGCCACGAATACGAGCCGTCCGAGGCGTAGTGCGTGAGGGCGCGGAAGAACGGCGGCGGCAGGGATTCGAGGTAGGCCTTGGCCTCGCGCACCACGTTGCGGGCGATGAACTCCGGCGTATCCTCGTACATGTGGATGAAGCCGTGCAGCTCGCGCAGCACATCGTTGGGGATGTGGCGGGAGGTGCGCGTCTCGCCGTGCAGGAAGATCGGGATGTCGGCGTTGCGCATCCGGATCTCGCTGACGAAGGCGCGCAAGTCTGCGATGGCCTTCTCGGCGGCCTCGGGCGACGAGAACTCCTCGTCGTCAATGGACAGGATGAAAGCCGAGCCGCGGCTCTGCTGCTGGGCAAAGGACGCCATGTCACCGTAGCTGGTCACGCCCAGGACCTGCAGGCCTTCCTTCTCGATGGCTTCCGCCAGGGCACGGATACCCAGGCCAGAGGTGTTTTCCGAACGGTAATCCTCGTCGATGACGATGACCGGAAAATTGAAGCGCATGCTCGACTCCTCGATGCCCACGCTGGGGCGGGCGGGATCAACAAAAAGCTTTGGGCGGACCCGCGTGGCTACGCATGGTCCGCCCCAAAATCACGACTTTAGCGTGCAAGTATTTCAGATTTTCGGCAGCGTGACGCCGGTCTGACCCAGATATTTACCGCCCCTGTCCTTGTACGAGGTGGCGCAGACTTCGTCGGATTCGAAGAACAGCATCTGGGCCACACCCTCGTTGGCGTAGATCTTGGCGGGCAGCGGCGTGGTGTTGGAAAACTCCAGCGTCACGTGGCCTTCCCACTCGGGCTCGAGGGGCGTCACGTTCACGATGATGCCGCAGCGGGCGTAGGTGGACTTGCCCAGGCACACCGTGAGCACGCTGCGCGGGATGCGGAAGTATTCGACCGTGCGGGCCAGCGCGAAGGAGTTCGGCGGGATGATGCACACGTCGCCGGTGAAATCCACGAAGTTCCGCTCGTCGAAGTTCTTCGGGTCGACGATGGTGGAGTTGATGTTCGTGAAGATCTTGAATTCGTTGGCCACGCGCACGTCGTAGCCATAGCTCGAGGTGCCGTAGGAAACGATCTTGCCGCCTTCGTTATGGCGCACCAGCTCCGGCGCGAAGGGTTCGATCATCTTCGAATCGCCCTCCGCCATGCGGCGAATCCACTTGTCCGACTTGATGCTCACGCTGGCAGCCCCTGCTTAAAAAACGCGCATTCTACATCCAGCCCGGGCCAACACAACGGCGCAGGTCAGTTCTTCTTCTCTTCGGGCTCGTCGTCCTTCACCACGTCGTAGATGCCCTTGCCGACCTTGAACGGCACCTTGACGACCTCGACGCCCACGTCGACGGCGGTGCCGACCACCGTGCCGACGATGCAGCCGGACAGGCCCAGGGTGGAAACCGCAAGCACGCCTGCGCCGGCTACCTTGATGAAACGCTTCATGTGTTCTGTACCACGATGTTGGGGAACTTGTGGCTCATGTCCTTGGCCCGCTCGGCCACGGTGATCGCCACCTTGCGGGCGATGCCCTTGTAGAGCTCGGCGACACGGCCGTCCGGGTCGGCGATCACGGTAGGCACGCCGCTGTCGACTTCCTTGCGGATCTGGATGTCGAGCGGCAGGGCGCCCAGGAAGGGCACGCCATAATCCTTGCACATCGTCTCGCCGCCGCCGGCCCCGAAGATGTGCTCTTCATGGCCGCACTTCGAGCAGATGTGGATGCTCATGTTCTCGACGATGCCGATGATGGGCACGCCGACCTTCTCGAACATCTTGAGGCCCTTGCGCGCGTCGAGCAAGGCGATATCCTGGGGCGTCGTGACAATCACCGCACCGGTCACCGGAACGGTCTGCGAGAGGGTCAGCTGAATGTCGCCGGTGCCCGGCGGCATGTCGATGACGAGGTAATCCAGATCCTGCCAGTGGGTGTCCTTCAGCAGCTGGTTGAGGGCCTGGGTGGCCATCGGGCCGCGCCACACCATCGGCGTCTCCACATCCACCAGGAAGCCGATCGACATCACCTGCAGGCCGTGGGCCTCGAGGGGCTCCATGGTCTTGCCGTCGTGGCTCTCGGGGCGCTCGCCGCCGATGCCCAGCATCTGCGGCTGGGACGGGCCGTAGATGTCGGCGTCCAGCATGCCGACCCGCGCGCCCTCGGCGGCCAGCGCCAGCGCAAGGTTGACCGCCGTGGTGCTCTTGCCCACGCCGCCCTTGCCCGAGGCCACCGCGATGATGTTCTTCACCCCCGGCAGCAGCTTCACGCCCTGCTGCACCGCGTGGGGGACGATCTTCATATACACATTGGCGCTCACGTTGCCCACGCCGGGCACCGACTTCAGCTGGGCGATCAGCGCGGCGCGGATGGCGTCGATCTGCGTTTTTGCCGGGTAGCCCAGCTCGATGTCGAAGGACACGTCGGCGCCGCTCACGCGCAGGTTCTTGACTGCGCGGGAGGCGACGTAATCCTTGCCGGTGTTGGGGTCGGCAAACTGCTTGAGGCTGTCGAGGACGCTTTGTTCGCTGAGGCTCATGGTGTCGGTGGCCGGTTTGCGGCGAAAGAGGGAGAACATGGGTCGGACGGAAACGGTAAAACCCGAGTAATTTGGTACAGTTTAACCAAAAGCCGGCCCGAGGTTAAGCACCCGGCCGAAGGCGACGCCGGAAACGCCCCGGCGGGCGGGCCCGCAGCCCCTTCCGCCGGCCCGCGCTTTGCTAGAATGCGGGGCTTAGAACAATCACGCATCAGGCCCCATCCATGACTTCCGTGCGCAAGATCCTCGTCACCAACGCCCTGCCCTACGCCAACGGCGACATCCACCTCGGCCACCTGGTGGGCTACATCCAGGCCGACATCTGGGTGCGTTACCAGCGCAT
>JAKLLM010000261.1 GCA_023150125.1 Zoogloea sp. | reverse complement strand
CGCCGCCGGCCACGATCCGCTACGCCCCGGGGGCCGATGGCCGCCCCGCGGATGCCGCCGCCGGCGCCCGGGCCCTCGGGAGCGCCCTCGATGCACTGCACCGCTCCCGGGGCGGGCCGCCCGCAAGCGGTTCGGCCTACCCGCTGCTCGACGGCCCCGGGGGGCAGGGCATCGCCCGCCTCAAGACCGACGTCTTCCGCGAGCGGGCCCACTACGCCGCGGACGCCCGTGACCGGCTGGCGGCGGCCCGGCGGGGTGGCAAGGATGCGGTGCGGGCGGTGGCGGCGCGGCTGGGCGACGTCGCAAGCGCCGAGGCTGGCGTGGCCATCGACCTCCTGCTGTCCCTGCGCGCGGTGGGCGACTGGCAGGGCATGGTCGAGCTCGTCGGCCGGATGGCCCGGCCCCTGGCCCGCAGCACCCTGGTTCAGGAGCAGCGCGGCCTCGCCCTCAACCGGCTGGGCCGCGCCGACGAGGCGGAGGAGGTGCTGCGGGCGGTCATCGCCGCCCACGGCCCGAGCAGCGAAACCAACGGCCTGCTCGGCCGGGTCTACAAAGACCGCTGGGCGGCCGCCCGGCGGGCCGGCCAGGCGGGCGTCGCCGAGCGCTGGCTGGGCAAGGCCATCGCCACCTACCTGCAGGGCTTCGAGGCCGACTGGCGGGACGCCTTCCCGGGCATCAACGCCGTCACCCTGATGGAGCTCGCCAGCCCGCCGGACCCGCGCCGTGCCGAGCTCCTGCCGCCGCTCGCCTACGCGGTGCAGCGCCGTATCGCCCAGGGCGCGCCCGACTATTGGGACCACGCCACCCGCGTCGAGCTGGCCGTGCTGGCCCGCGACGAGGCGGCCGCCACCCGGGCTGCCGCTGACGCCCTGGCCGCCGTGCGCGAGGGCTGGGAGCCCGAGGCCACCGCCGGCAACCTGGGCCTGATCCGCGAGGCCCGCGCCAGCCGCGGCGAGACGCTGGCCTGGGCCGACGCCATCGAGCAGGCGCTGCGGGCCCGGGCGCAAACGTGAGCAAATTGACGCACGCGCCGTGCGATTGGCCGACGTCGATCCCACCCGCTGCCGTCATAATGAGGGCCCGAGTTAACCGCCCGGCCGCCGCCGCGATGGCGATATCCACGCCGGGGAGGTGTTTCGAGTGAAGGAACGATGAACAGTCACAAGCCCATGTCGCCGGCCCTGCCGGCATTCCGCGCCCGTCGGGGGCAATTGTTCGGTGCCGCCGCGCTGGCCCTCGCCCTGGCCTTGCCGGCCGGGTTGGCCGTTGCCGAGCCGGCCCCGGAGGCCCCCGCCACCGCCGCCACCGAGCCGGTGAAGGCCACCGATGCGCCCGCCGCCAGCCCCGCCTTGCCGGAGCTGAAGCTGGAGGCGCTGTCGGCCGAGGTCTATTCGGTCACCCTGGTCGGGCGCTGGTCCGACAAGCGGGAGAACGGCGTTTACCGCATGATCGTCGTGAAGGGCGGCGGCGACGAGCTGATGACCCGGGTCGTCGTGCAGTGGATCCGCGTCAAGGCCGGCGAGAAGCCGGTCGTCGTGGCCTCGCGGGAGATCGAGGCCTTCAACCAGTACATCGGGATGGCGATGGTGCCCACCTGGCGCGACCTGAGCCCCAACCGCCTGCAGGTGATGGCCGACGTGCGCCTGCCGGACGGGCAGCGCAAGCGGGTGCGCGTGCTGGCCGCCACGCCGGGCGAGCTGTCCGACCCGGTCTGACCCCACTCGCCGTGATGCCGGCTTGCCCCGGTGTCGCGGCCGGCCAGCCTGCGCCAGCCCCTTCGCCCCGGGGGGCTCAGTCGCCAAAGATCAGGCGGTCGCGGCCCAGTTCCTTCGCCCGGTACATGGCCACGTCGGCGCATTTCATCAGGCCCACCTCGTCGTCCGCGTGGTCTGGAAAGATGCAGATGCCGATCGAGACCGAGATCCCGATCTGGTGAGGCCCGATGTGGAAGGGCAGGGCGATGGAGGCGCGGATGCGCTCGGCCACCTGCCGGGCGTCGTCGCGGCTGTCGATGTGGGGCAGCAGCACCACGAACTCGTCGCCGCCGATCCGCGCCAGGGTGTCGGACTCGCGCAGGCACTCGCGCATGCGCTCGGCCGCGGCGATCAGCAGGCTGTCGCCCACCGCGTGGCCGCAGGCGTCGTTCACCGGCTTGAAGTGGTCGAGGTCGACGAACATCAGCGCCGCCGGGCTGCGCTCCCGGCGCGCCCGGGCCAGGGCGGCCTGCAGGCGGTCGGAGAACAGGGCGCGGTTGGGCAGCTGGGTGAGGGGGTCGTGCTGGGCCATGTGGCGCATGTGCTCCTCCCGCTCGCGCAGCTCGCGGGTCATCCCCTGGGCCTGGGCGAAGGCGCGGGCGCGGCCGGTGACCAGCTGCCAGGTGAACAGCGCCAGCAGCAGGCTCACGCAGGTCCCTGCCCCGGCGATGATGCGTGCCGGGTTGTCGCTGTGCCCCAGTTCGAAGCCGGGGGTCGAGCGGACCTGCAGGGTCCAGCTGTGCTGGGGAAACTCGATGTGCTCGACAGCCGTGAAGCGCGGCGGGGCGGCCACCGCCTCGGGGTCGGAATCGAACATCAGCTGCGCCGGCGCGGCCGCCGGGCCGTCGTAGATGCGCAGCGCGATGCCCGGCGAGCCCTCGCCATGCATGCTGGCGATCATGTCGGCGAGCCGGAAGGCCATGTGCACCCACCCCTGCAGGGCCGCCTGCCGGGCTGCCGGGGTGTCGCCGGGCTGGCCCTTGGCGTAGAGCGCCAGGTAGATCGCGAAGGCCGGCCGGTTGAGCGGCGCATCGATCAGCAGCTTGATCCGTGAAGTGATCGCGATGCCCCCCGAATCGCAGGCCTGGAGCATGGCCTTGCGGCGCAGCGGGTCGGCGTAGAGGTTGTGCCCCAGGGCGGTCCGGTTTCCGGGGGTCGGCGGCGCGACATAGGTCACCGGCGCGACGGGGCCGCTGTCGTAGCCGGGGCGGATCGTGTAGTCCGGGTCGCCGAGGGCTTTGCGGGTGGCCACGTGGCGGGGGATCTGCGCCGCGGCCAGCTGGGGTGTGAAGGCCATCAACTGCACGCCGGAGAACTCCGGGCCGCCCATCAGGGCGCTCACGAAGCGCTGGAAGTCTTCCCGGCTGACCTCGTCCGAGGCCTCGAAAAGGCCGCGCGCCGCCCGCAGCATCTGCTCGTAGCTGGCGATGCGCGCCTCGATGCGGCTCACCGACTGGCGCACGCTGAAGTCGAAGTCGGCCCGCATTCGGGCTTCTGCCGCCTGGTGCTCGTGGTGCCACAGCCAGCCGGTCAGGGCGAGCGACAGCAGCCCGACGAGCGCGGGCAGCCCCAGGTTGCGCAGCCGGGGCGGGGCGGGGGGGAGCACCACGGGCGAGGCCGGGTGCGACGTCTCCGGGTCGGTCACGACAGGGCCGCAGGCCAGCGGGCCGGTGACGGCAGGCCTCGGGGTGCGGCCGCCGGGGCGGCCCAGGCCATGGCTGTGCGCGGCCGTCGCCCGGGCGCCTGCCGCAGGATGAAAGCTCTCACACGGACACCTCCCTCTCCCGGCCCCGGTGGCCAGGGCCGGCGCAGCCCGGCGATCAGCGCGCCCCGGGCCGGCGCGTCAGGTCATTTCACGCCGATACAAGGCTTCGACCTGCTCCCGTGCCCACGGCGTACGGCGCAAAAACTTGAGGCTGGATTTGATGCTGGGCTCGTTCTGGAAACAGCGGATGTCGATCACCGCCCCCAGGCTGTCCCAGCCGAAACGCGCCACCAGCTCGGTGAGCATGCGTTCGAGGGTGATGCCGTGGAGCGGGTTGTTGGCTTGCGGGGTCATTGGGGCTCAGGATGTGCGCGTCGATGGGAACTTTGGACCACTTTGTCGACTCTGCCAAGAGCTTGTGGCAAGCTCCCGTCCGGCCTTGCTGCCCTCACCACCCAGGAACCCGCGTCCGACCCCCGCATGCTGCGTCGTCTCGTCCTGCTGCTGCTCGTCCTGATCCTGCCCGCCCAGGCGCTGGCAGGGGCGTTCGTGCATGTATGCCGTCACGACCTTGCCGCCCCGGCGGCGCTCCCGGCCGCCGAGCATGTTCACTGCCAGATGAGCCTCGACGCGGGCCACGCCATGCCCGACGAAGCCCCCGCCGACCCCGGCGCGCAGCCTTGTGACGACTGCGGCGGCTGCCATCAGGCCGCCTATTCCCTGCCCGCACTGTCGACGCCGCTGGCGGTGCCCGACTTCTCTTCCGTGCAGCTCACCGGCCCCACCGCGCCGGTCTCGAGCCGCATCCCGGCCCTGCCGGACCGTCCGCCAAACTCCGCCGCCGCCTGACGCGGACGGCAGCCTTCCCTTTCCGGTAAAGCCCCTCGCGGGTGCCGCGGCTTCGCGCCGCAGGCCCTGCCGTCCGCATGCCTCCCCTTGTCTGCTTTCGAGGATGTCATGCGACGCCTGCTCGCCCCGATACTGTTTCTCTGCGCCGTTTCCGCCCAGGCGCAGCACCCGCCCGTCAGCTTGCCCGAACTCGTGGACGCCGCCTGGCAGCGCGAGCCCCGTGCCCGCCTGCTAGACGCCCGCCGCGCCGAACTCACCGCCCTCGCCGAAGTCGCCGCCGGCAGCCTGCCCGGCCCCGGCACGGTCGGCATCGCCCACCGCAGCGACCGCCTGCAAAGCGACCGCGGCCGTCTCGAATGGGAGCTGGAATACGCCCAGCCCCTGTGGCTGCCCGGCCAGGCCGATGCCCGCCGCCAGGAGGCCGCCGCCGCCCTGCGCGCCCTGGAGGCCGAGCGCGCCGCGCTGCGTCTGGGGCTCGCCCGTAGCCTGAGTGGCGAGCTCCTCGCCTGGCAG
>JAKLLM010000260.1 GCA_023150125.1 Zoogloea sp. | reverse complement strand
TGTGCCCCGCAGCCCGTCTCCGGTAGCCCGGAGGCGGGCGTTGCTGCGTCCCATTTTCCCGTCAAATCAAGGCCCTGGGCGTGTTCGTGCGACTTTTTTCTTGATTTTTAAGGCGTCAAGTACATACTAAATGTAGTAGAGAAATTATTTTTCTCGCACTATTGATTTTTTTAAGTGTATGTTTTTAAAAGACTAAATATTTTTGCCGAATACGCGGCTTCGCGGTAAGCTACGCGCCGCAAAACTTTTCTACCAATAAGACACCTGAACGGTACGAGAGCCTCCATGACCGCCACCACAAAGAACGCAAAATCCCAGATCGCCACCGCCGCCAACCTCCTCCCGCAGGAGATCTGTGACGAGGTCCTGCTCGAGAAATACGCCAAGGGCAACGAGCAGAGCATCTCCGATGTGCGCCTGCGGGTGGCCCGCGCCCTCGCCGCCATCGAGTCCGAGGACAAGCGCCTGTTCTGGGAAACCAAGTTCCTCGAGGCCCAGGAGCGCGGCTTCGTGCCGGCCGGTCGCATCAACTCCGCCGCCGGCACCAACCTGGCGGCCACCCTCATCAACTGCTTCGTGCAGCCGGTGGGCGATTCGATCACCGAATCCGTCGACGGCCGCTGCGGCATCTACACCGCGCTGGCCCAGTCGGCCGAAACCATGCGTCGCGGTGGCGGCGTGGGCTACGACTTCTCGTCGATCCGCCCGAAGGGCGCGATGGTGCGCGGCACCCAGTCCAACGCCTCCGGCCCGGTGTCCTACATGCGCGTGTTCGACCGCTCCTGCGAGACCGTCGAATCGGCCGGCTCCCGCCGCGGCGCCCAGATGGGCGTGCTGCGCTGCGACCACCCGGACATCGAGGAATTCATCCACGCCAAGGACCACGGCGACCTCTCCAACTTCAACGTCTCCATCGCCGTGACCGACGCCTTCATGCAGGCCGTCGAGGCCGATGGCTTTGTCGAGCTCGCCCACAAGGCCGAGCCCTCCAACGACATCAAGGCGGCCGGCGGCTACCAGCGTGACGACGGCCTGTGGGTGTACCGCAAGGTGCGCGCCCGCGACCTGTGGGACCAGGTCATGCGCTCCACCTACGACCACGCCGAGCCGGGCATCCTGTTCCTCGACCGGATGAACCGCGACAACAACCTCTACTACTGCGAGACCATCGAGGCCACCAACCCCTGCGCCGAGCAGCCCCTGCCCTCCTACGGCTGCTGCTGCCTGGGCTCGATCAACCTCACGCTGTACGTCAAGGACGCCTTCACCGACAAGGCCAGCTTCGACTTCGCCGGCTTCGGCAAGACCATCGAGACCTCCATCCGCATGCTCGACAACGTGCTCGAAGCCACCCACTGGCCCCTCGAGCAGCAGCACGCCGAAGCCCAGTCCAAGCGCCGCGTCGGCCTCGGCTTCACCGGCCTCGGCAACGCCCTGGCCATGCTGCGCCTGCGCTACGACAGCGACGCCGCCCTCGACATGGCCCGCAAGATCAGCGAATACATGCGCGACCAGGCCTACCTGGCCTCCGTCGAGCTCGCCAAGGAGCGCGGCGCCTTCCCGCTGTTCAACGCCGACATGTACCTGTCGGGCGGCAACTTCGCCTCGCGCCTGCCCAACGAGGTGAAGGACAAGATCCGCAAGCACGGCCTGCGCAACTCCCACCTGCTGTCGATCGCCCCCACCGGCACGATCAGCCTGGCCTTTGCCGACAACGCCTCCAACGGCATCGAGCCGCCGTTCTCCTACACCTACACCCGCAAGAAGCGGATGGCCGACGGCACCTTCAAGGAGCACGCCGTCGAGGACTACGCATGGCGCCTCTACCGCCACCTGGGCGGTGACGTCAACAAACTGCCCGACTACTTCGTGACCGCCCTGGAGATCTCCGCCAAGGCCCACAAGGACATGGTCGCGGCCGTCGCCCCCTACGTCGACACCTCCATCTCCAAGACGGTGAACGTCCCCGAGGACTACCCCTACGCCGACTTCGAGAACCTCTACCTCGACGCCTGGAAGGCCGGCCTCAAGGGCCTCGCCACCTACCGCCCCAACAGCATCCTGGGCTCCGTGCTGTCGGTCACCCCGAGCACCGAGCAGAAGCAGCCGCAGGACGTCGAGATCTCCGACGACACCAACCGCCGCCTCTCCATCAAGAGCCTGCCGGCCCCGGTGCTCTCCTCGCTGCGCTGGCCCGGCCGCCCCGACCTGCCGGACGGCAACGACGCCTGGACCTACATGCTCAACACCCCGCAGGGCAACTTCGCCCTCTTCGTCGGCCACATGGACCAGGCCGAGGAAGGCGCCGCCAAGGGCGCCTTCCCCTTCGAAGTGTGGGTGAACGGCGCCGACCAGCCCCGCGGCCTGGGCGCCGTCGCCAAGACCCTGTCGATGGACATGCGCGCCAACGACCGCGGCTGGCTCAAGCTCAAGCTCGAGACCCTCGCCAAGACCGTCGGCGAAAAGCCCTTCGAGCTCCGCTTCCCGCCCCACGGCGAGCAGAAGCTGATGCCGGGCGTCGTCTCCGCCTTTGCCCAGGTCGTGCGCTACCGCTGTGAAAAGCTCAACGCCCTCGACGGCGACCTGCCGACCCCGGTGCTCGACAGCGTGTTCAGCCTGGCTGAGCCGAAAACCGGCACCGACGGCACCCTGTCGTGGACGGTCGACATCCAGAACCCGGCCACCGGTGAAGACTTCGTGCTCGGCCTCAAGGAGATCACCCTCCCCGACGGCGTCACCCGCCCCTACTCCATGTGGCTGTCGGGCAACTACCCGCGCGCCCTCGACGGCCTGTCGCGCATCCTGTCCCTCGACATGCGCGTCATGGACCCGGCCTGGATCGGCATGAAGCTGCGCAAGCTCATCGACTACCCCGAGCCCCTCGGCGACTTCATGGCCTTCGTGCCCGGCACCCGCCGTCAGCAGAACTGGCCCTCCACCGTCGCCTACGTGGCCGCGCTGATCATCCACCGCTACGCCATGCTCGGCGTGCTCGACGAAGCCGGCTACCCCACCCGCGAGATGGGCATCCTCGAAGCCCCCCGCGACACCAACGAGCCCAAGGTGATGCAGGGCGCCCTGTGCAACGAGTGCGGCAACCACTCGGTGATCCGCAAGGACGGCTGCGACTTCTGCACCGCCTGCGGCGCGGTGGGCACCTGCGGCTGAGCGTCTGGCGGCTGACGTAAATTAGCAATCAAGAACGCCCACCTCATGCCGAGGTGGGCGTTTTGTTTGAGGGTTGCATCCACAGCGGCCTGGGCTATGATGCAATCAATGCAATCTTTATCGGAGCTTTCCCGTGGCAACCAACCTGGTCGTTCGCAATATCGAGCCCGCCGTTGCCCAAGCGTTGAAGGAGGCCGCAGCGGCCCATGGGCGCAGCGCCGAAGCCGAGCACCGTGAAATCCTGCGGGCCGCGCTGTGTCGGCCTGCCCGCCGTAGCTTCAAGGAAGTGCTCGCGAGCATGCCCGATGTCGGGGAGGACGAAGACTTCAACCTCCGTCAGCGCTGATGTACCTGCTCGATACCAACGTCGTCAGCGAGTTGAGGAAAGGTGGCCGGGCCAATCCGGGCTTGATGGCCTTTTTCGCTGATCTGCGGGCCGAAGACATCTACCTGTCAGTGCAAACCATTGGCGAACTCCGACGCGGCGTCGAAAATATCCGCAACCGTGGAGACCTGCCACAGGCAGATCGTCTCGAAGCCTGGCTGGACGTCCTCACATCAGATCACGCCTCACGCATTCTTGATTTTGATCTGGAGTGCGCTCAGCTGTGGGGCAAGCTCATGTCACCCAACCCGCAGCATCCGATCGACAAGCAGATAGCTGCCATTGGTCTGATCTATGACCTGACCGTTGTCACACGCAATACAGCTGATTTTCAATCCTCCGGCGTTCGCCTGCTCAATCCCTTCAACTGAGCGTCACCAACAGGCGTGGGCCGGCGCCTGATCTGCCGGCAGCGGGCTCGATGGCGAGCCGCGGCCGCGGCTCACCCGCCGCCGCACCCCCGCCAGCGTGGCGAGGCCCAGGGCCGCGAGGCTCAGCGCGGCCGGCTCCGGGATCTCGTTGGTCACGATGTGGATGTTGGCCCCGTCGTAGCCCGGTGACTCGCAGTCATCCGGGTTGGCCTGGCATGCGGCGCCGAAGGGGCCGTAGATGTCGTTGTCGGCGGCGTAGCGGCCGATCTCCCGCGTCATCCGGTAGCCGCCCTCGATGCCGCTGGCCCAGGCATCGGCCCAGCCAGAACCCAGCGAAGGCTCGCAGCCCGAGGCCGCCCAGGCCGCAAAGCGGTTCGGGTTGGCGGCCAGGTCGAGGTCATCCACCATCCCGCCCGAAAAGCACTGGGCAAAGGCATAGATCTCGGCCTTCACGTCGAAGGGCTCGACCCACAGCGCCAGCTCATCGTCCTCGATCTCGCCGCCCCAGCTCACCAGCTTCACGTCGTTGGGGTCGGTGCGCTTCGGGTCGATGTCACCGTGGTCGAAGGACCAGAAATAGAAGGAATCCTCGGTGCTCATGGCCGTATCGAGAAAACCCAGCACATCCTTCAGCTTGTCCCGCGTGCCCATCAGCACGCTCGAATTGGCCGCCACCACCGTCGACCAGTCGGAGTCCGCGTGGGCGGTGCAGGTCCAGCTGCCGTCGGGGTTCACCACGCCGTTCGTGCACTGGTCCTCGCCGGAATAGGTGCCGTCGGCGAACAGCACGTGGGCACCTCGAATAACCCAAGCTTTTCAGTAAATTCCACCGCGCAACGATGATCGCGACCGAATCTGGCTCAATTCCTTCGGCAAATCACCGCCTTCTTCGGCGGTGCCGTCCCGTTTTGGCCTCGAATCGCCTCGGGC
>JAKLLM010000259.1 GCA_023150125.1 Zoogloea sp. | reverse complement strand
CTTTCTTGCGGGGGATCTCCACCGGCACGAGCTCGTCGGCGAAGCGGCCGGCTTTGTTGGCGGCGGCCCAGCGCTGCTGGGAGCGCAGCGCGAAGGCGTCCTGGTCGGCGCGGGAGATGCCGAAATCCGCCGCCACGTTGTCGGCGGTCTGGGGCATCGAGTGGGTCTCGTAGAGCTTCTTCATCAAGGGGTTGATGAAGCGCCAGCCGATGGTGGTGTCGTGGATCGCGGCGCTGCGCGAGAAAGCCGATTCGGCCTTGCCCATCACGAAGGGCGCGCGGCTCATGCTCTCGACGCCGCCGGCGATCATCAGGCCGGTCTCGCCCGACTTGATGCTGCGGGCAGCCAGGCCCACCGCGTCCATGCCCGAGCCGCACAGGCGGTTGACGGTGGTGCCCGGCACCTCCACCGGCAGCCCGGCGAGCAGGCCCGACATGCGGGCCACGTTGCGGTTGTCCTCGCCGGCCTGGTTGGCGCAGCCGTAGATGATGTCCTCGACGGCGGCCCAGTCGACCTGCGGGTTGCGTGCCATCAGGGCCTTGAGCGGCACCGCGCCGAGGTCGTCGGGGCGCACGCTGGCGAGGGTGCCGCCGTAGCGCCCGATGGGCGTGCGGATGGCGTCACAGATAAAGGCTTCGGTCATGGCGGGTCCTCAGAGCTGTTTGGGGCGCTCGTCGATGACGCGGCGGGCCTTGCCGGTCTGGGTGCGCGGGATGGTGTCGAAATCCATCACCTTGATCTTGGTGGAGATGCCGATGATGGTCTTGATGTGGTGCTGCAGGCCGCGGCTGATCTCCTCGACGGCGGCGCGGCTGAGCTTGCCCGACAGCTCGCGCTGGACTTCGCAGCGCACCTCGACGTTGTCCAGGTGGCCCTCGCGGGAGAGCACGATCTGGTAGTTACCGGTGAGGCGCGGGTCGCGCATGATCTGCTCCTCGATCTGGGTCGGGAACACATTGACGCCGCGCACGATCAGCATGTCGTCCGAGCGGCCGGTGATCTTGCCGAAGCGGCGGAACGACCGGGAGGTGGGCGGCAGCAGGCGCGTGAGGTCGCGGGTGCGGTAGCGGATGACCGGGAAGGCTTCCTTGGTGAGGGAGGTGAACACCAGCTCGCCGTCCTCGCCGTCGGGCAGCACCTCGCCGGTTTCGGGGTCGATGATCTCGGGGTAGAAGTGGTCTTCCCAGATCACCGGGCCGTCCTTAGACTCGATGCACTCGCAGGCCACGCCGGGGCCCATCACTTCGGTGAGGCCGTAGATGTCGATGGCGTCGATGCCGAGCTTGCGTTCGATCTCGCCGCGCATGCCCTCGCCCCACGGCTCGGCGCCGAAGATGCCGACCTTCAGCGAGATCTCGTCGGGCTTGATGCCGAGGCGCTCGAACTCCTCGGCGATCACCAGCGAATACGACGGGGTGACCATGATGATCTCGGGCCTGAAGTCCATGATCTGCTGGACCTGCTTCTCGGTCTGGCCGCCGGACATCGGCACCACCGTGCAGCCCAGGCGCTCGGCGCCGGCGTGGGCGCCCAGGCCACCGGTGAACATGCCGTAGCCGTAGGCCACGTGCACCATGTCGCCGGCCCGGCCGCCCGCGGCGCGGATCGAGCGCGCCACCACGTTGGCCCAGTTGTCGAGGTCGTTCTTGGTGTAGCCGACCACCACCGACTTGCCGGTGGTGCCGCTCGAGGCGTGCAGGCGCGCCACCTTGCTGCGTGGCACCGCGAAGAGGCCGAAGGGGTAGTTGTCCCGCAGGTCGGTCTTGGTCATGAACGGGAACTTGGCCAGGTCGGAGAGCTGCTTGAGGTCGTCCGGGTGGACGCCCTTCTCCTGGCAGCGCTTGCGGTAGGGCTCGACGTTGTCGTAGGTGTGGCGCACCGACCACTTGAGGCGTTCGAGCTGCAGGGCCGAGATCTCGTCGCGGCTGGCCGTCTCGATGGCTTCCAGGTCGCCGGGCTGCGGGCGTTTGACGGGCATGGGTGTCTCCTCTCTGATTTTTATGGGGTTCAGGCGGCCGGCGCGGCGGCGAGGCCGGCGATGACTTCGCCGTTGATCCGGTAGCTCTTGCCGCGGAACAGGGCGATCGTCTTGCCGCTCTGGCGGCTCTTCACCGTCACGTCGTAGACGCCAGTGCGGCCGGACTGGGAACGCTCGACGGCTTCGGCATCCAGCGTGTCGTGCTCCATGCCCGGGGCCAGGAAGTCGATGTGGCAGGCCGAGGCCACGGTGTTCTTGTTGTAGCTGTTGCAGGCGTAGGCGAAGGCGGTGTCGGCGAGCGAGAAGATCAGGCCGCCGTGGCAGATGTGGTGGCCATTGACCATGTCGCCGCGCACCGGCATCGACAGGTGGGACACGCCGGGCCCGACGCTCTCGATCCTGATGCCGAGCGCGTTGGCGGCGCGGTCGCGGGCCCACATGGCCTCGGCGACGGCCTCGGCGAGGGCATGGGCTTCAGTGGGGTTGGGGTGCTTAGTGGACATGGATGCCCTTTCCGGCAAAAACCGACTGCTGGATCAGCGGCGAGACGCGGTAGCGGTCTTCGCCATAAAAGCCGCCGAGGTGGCGCAGCACCTGACAGATCACCTTGACGCCGACGGCGTCGGCCCAGGCGAGCGGCCCCTTGGGGTAATTGACGCCGAGCCGCATCGCCGCGTCAGCGCCCTTCGCGTCGCAGACGCCCTGGTTCACCGCGTCGGCGGCCTCGTTGGCGAGGGTGGCGAGGGTGCGCATCACGGCCAGCCCGGGCACGTCGGCGAAGCGCGACACCGCAAAGCCGGCCGCCTGCAGCAGGCCCACCGCGGCCGCCGCGGCCGGCGCGAAGCAGCTGTGGGCGACGCTCACCGCCAGGCGGGTGGCCTGGGTGTAGTCGAGGGCCAGGTCGATCAGCACCAGGTTGGCGATGGCGGTTTCGGCGGCGCGCTGGGTGGCGCTGCGGCCGTCGGTCTGGAAGATCACCGCCTCGCCCACCTCGGCAATGCGCCCGTCGGTGCTCTCGCCCCAGGTGTAGGCCACGCCCCGCTCGTAGAGCCGGTCGGCGATGGCCTCGACGGCCGGCGAATGGCCGTGGAGCACGATCGCCTCGGGCACCGGCTGGGTGACGGCCGACTTCGGCTGCGGGCGCTCGGCGCCTTCGCGGTAGTCGTAGAAGCCACGCCCGCTCTTGCGGCCGTAGAAGCCGGCATCCACCAGCTCCTGCTGGATCAGCGAGGGCAGGAAGCGCGGGTCGTTGAAGTAGGCGTTCCACACCGACTTGCTGACCGCGAAGTTGACGTCGTGGCCGATCATGTCGGTGAGCTCGAAGGGGCCCATCTTGAAGCCGCCGGCCTCGCGCATCACCGCGTCGATGGTGGCGACATCGGCGGCACCTTCGCCGAGCAGGCGCATCGCCTCGCCGTAGTACGAGCGGGCCACCCGGTTGACGATGAAGCCCGGCGTCGAGCGGGTGTGCACCGGCGTCTTGCCCCAGGCGGCGGCGGTGTCAAACAGCACCTCGGCCACGGCGGCGTCGGTGGCGAGGCCGGAGACCACCTCGACCAGCGCCATCAGCGGCGCCGGGTTGAAGAAGTGCAGGCCGGCCAGCCGCTCGGGCCGCTGCAGCGCGGAGCCGATCGCCGTCACCGAGATCGACGAGGTGTTGGTGCCCAAGATGCAGCCCGGGCCGACGATGTCTTCGAGCTCGCGGTAGAGCGTCTGCTTGGCCTCGAGGCTCTCGACGATGGCTTCGACGACGAGGGCCGCGTCGGCCAGGTCGGCGAGCTGCTCGACCGGCTGCAGGCGCGCGCCGGCTGCTGCGGCCGCTTCGGCGCTCATGCGGCCTTTCTCGGCGAGCTTGTCGAACTGCTTGCGGATGCCGGCGACGGCCTTGGCGGCAGCCTCCGGGCGGTTGTCCAGCAGCTTGACGACATGGCCAGCCGCGGCGGCGACCTGGGCGATGCCGGCACCCATGGCACCGGTGCCGACCACGGCGATGATGGCGGAGGGGTTGAGGGCCTTGCTCACGCTCATTCCCCGGTGAACTTCGGCGCGCGCTTTTCCATGAAGGCCGCGACGCCTTCGGCGTAGTCGGCGCTCCAGCCCAGCTCGCGCATGAAGCTGCCCTCGAAGGAGAGCTGCTGCTCCAGCGTATGGCCCGGCGCCGCGTGCATGGCCTGGCGGGTGCGCACCAGGGCCTTGGTGGGCATCGCGGCGAGCTGGGCGGCCAGCGCGTCGATGCGGGCGGCGAAGGCGTCGTCGGCGACGGCTTCCCAGATCAGGCCCCATTCGGCGGCCTTCTCGGCGGGGAGCTTGTCGGCCAGCAGCGCGAGGCCCATCGCCCGGGCCATGCCGACCCGCTGGGGCAGGAACCAGGTGCCGCCGGTGTCGGGCACCAGCCCGATCTTGCTGAAGGCCTGCAGGAAGGAGGCCGACTTGCTGGCGATCACCAGGTCGCAGGCCAGCGCCACGCTGGCGCCGGCACCCGCGGCGATGCCATTGACGGCCGCGATGGTCGGCACGCGGAGGTTCTGCAGGCGCAGCACGAGCGGCTTGTAATTGGCCTCGACCACGTTGCCGATGTCCGGCATCTTGCCGCCCACGGTCTGCATGTCGGGGTCAGCGAGGTCCTGGCCGGCGCAGAAGGCACGGCCGGCGCCGGTGAGCACCAGCACGCGGATCGATTTGTCGGCCTGGATGTGGTCGAGGGCGGTGCGCAGCTCGGCGTGCATCTCGCCGGTGAAGCTGTTGAGCTTGTCCGGGCGGTTGAGCGTGAGCCGGGCGACGCCGTCGGCGACCTCGAAACGGATGTTCTTGAATTCCATTCAACTCTCCTGAACACGTGCAGAAATCGTGGCGCGCCCTGTCAGGCCGGCCCGCGAAG
>JAKLLM010000258.1 GCA_023150125.1 Zoogloea sp. | reverse complement strand
CGGCAGGACACGGACCTCCGGGTTCAGCCGGGCCAGCGTGTCGCGCCCCGAATCGACCTTGAAGCGCCCGACACCCTCCTGGCTGTGCAGGATCTGGCGCTGCAGGTTGGTGAGATCCACCGTATCGCCGTCGGCCAGCACCAGGGTGCCGACACCGGCAGCGGCAAGGTACATCGCCGCCGGCGACCCCAGGCCTCCGGCCCCCACCACCAACACGCGGGCGCCGACGATGGCCTCCTGGCCCTCGATACCGATCTGGGGCAACAGGATGTGGCGCGAATAGCGCAGGAGCTGATCGTCGTTCATGACAGTGCGGAAGATGAAAATGAAACTGCCCCGTGAAGGGGCAGCGGGCTACTTGAACTCGCGGAGTTCAGGCGGAGTCTCGTCCCGGTCACCGTGGGGGTGATGGGCGTAGGCCTGAATGTAGACTTCGTGGGACTGCTTGATCAGCCGCTCCGGGGAACGCAGGTTGTGCACCTGGGTTTCCTCGACATAGTAGATCAGCGCCCGGTGCAGGCGAGTGAGCAGGCTCCGGTCGAGGTGGAAACCCGCATTCACGAGCGCCTCGTCGAGGAGCTGCAGGGTGAAATCGAGCACGTTGTAGTGCACCACCAGGGTGAGCTCATCGTGGCCGGCCTCGACCCGCACCCCGCGCAGCGCTGCCAGCGAGCGCCAGGCCTGGGCCGCCTGCCCGGGCGGGAAATCCTTGAAGCGGATCTCCCGCGTCTTGGCGACACCGCTCGCCGCGTGGTGCGCCCCGTTGTCGTGCTTGCGTCCAGCCAGCTTGTAGGCAGTCTCACGTCGCATGAAGGGCCTCCTCCGCAGTCCGGGGTTTACTTGGCGTTATTCTGGAGGATCTGCAGGCCCTTGAGCAAATTCACCGCCTGGGCCAGTTGATAGTCGTCCTTGCCGGCGAGCTCGAACGGAGGCTTGACCTCCTCGGCCTCGTCCTTGGGCTTGTCCTTGTCCTTGCCCTTCGGTGCGCCGTCTTTCTTCGGCGGCATCGGCGTCGCTTCGGCCGGTTTGGGCGCCTCGAGCTCCTTGCCGTTGCCGAGGTGCCGGTCGAGGTCGGCCTCGCGCAGGCGATCGCGGGAGGCACCGCCCGGCGTCTCCTCGACGACGATGTCCGGGACGATGCCCTTGGCCTGGATCGAGCGCCCGTTGGGCGTGAAGTAGCGCGCCGTCGTGAGCTTGATGGCGGCGTTGCTGTTGAGCGGCAGGATGGTCTGGACCGAGCCCTTGCCGAAGCTCTGGGTGCCCATCACGACCGCCCGCTTGTGGTCCTGGAGCGCACCGGCGACGATCTCCGAAGCCGAAGCCGAGCCGCCATTCACCAGCACCACCATCGGAACAGTCTTGATGGACGCCGGCACGTTGCGGATGTAGTCGTCGCGGGAGCCGCGCAGGTAATCCTCGGGGGTCGCCAGGTACTTGCGCTTCGAGTCGTCGGCACGCCCGTCGGTGGACACCACCAGCGCCTTGGGCGGCAGGAAGGCCGCCGACACGCCCACGGCGCCATGCAGCAGGCCGCCCGGGTCGTTGCGCAGATCGAGCACCAGGCCCTTCATCTCGCCCTGCTTCACCAGCTTGTCCAGATGCTGGACGAGGGAAGCCGCGGTCTGTTCCTGGAACTGCACCACCCGCACGTAGCCGAAGCCCGGCTCGACGAGCTTGGACTTGACGCTCTGGACCTTGATGACCTCACGGGTCAGCGTGACCACGATCGGCTTGTTCTCGCCCTTGCGGGCAATCGTCAGCACGATGGTTGTCTTGGGCTTGCCGCGCATGCGCTTCACGGCGTCGTTGAGGGGCATGCCCTTCACCGACGTGTCGTCGAGCTTGATGATCAGGTCGCCGGCCTTGATGCCTGCCCGGAAGGCGGGCGTATCCTCGATCGGAGAGATCACCTTGACGAAACCGTCCTCCGAGCCCACCTCGATGCCGAGGCCGCCGAACTCGCCCTGGGTGCCCACCTGCAGCTCCTTGAAAGCCTCCGCATCGAGATAGGCGGAATGCGGGTCGAGATTGGAGAGCATGCCGCTGATCGCGTGGGTGATCAGCTTCTTGTCCTCGACCGGCTCGACGTAGCCCTGCTTGATGGCATTGAAAACGTCGGCAAGGTTGCGCAACTCCTCCACCGGCAGCGGGGCAAGCGGCGACTTGTCCGCGTTGGCCGAAAAATTGAGGCTGATGAGAACCCCGGCACACAGCCCCGTGAACACCAGGCCGGCTTGTTGAAGTTTGCTGCGCATATGGTCTCCGTCACGGCGGGCATCCGCTGCCTGCGCCATCACAGGCCCGGAATCGGGCCGGTCTGAAAAGCGGAACGAGTATAAACCGGAAAGCTTCCACGCCCTTAGACGGGCCGGCAGAAGCCGAAGCCCGCCACGCACCTGCACACGCCAGCCGGCCCGCGTGGCGCTCAGGACATGGCGTTGGGGTGAGGCATCCGCCACAAGGGTTTGGAACCGCAAGGGCACATGGAGGTTCAAAAGATGGTATTTTATAATATTAGTGTGTAGCGAAGCCCGCTCATTTCGTGGATATCAATACCGTCGACCTCCTCGCCAAGCAGGAACACATCGAGACCGCCGCCCGCGCGCTCAAGGCGATCTCCCATCCCCTGCGCCTCAAGATCCTCTGCGTGATCGGGGCGGACGAAGCCTGCGTGCAGGACATCGTCGACGCCGTCGGCACCTCCCAAAGCAACATCTCCCAGCACCTGGCGATCCTCCGCGACAAGGAAGTCCTCCTTACCCGCAAGGACGCCAACCGGGTCTTCTACCGTGTCGGAGACCCGCGCACCCTGCAACTGATCGCCATGATGCGTGAAGTATTCTGCCGGGACGACTAAGCCTCCCTGTCCTCTCCCCCAATCTGGAGTTCGTTTCATGGAATTCATCCAGCAAGACTGGAACTGGGCCTGGGCAACGCTTGCCGCCGTCAGCGGCACGCTGCTCCTGGTCACATCCCTTCGCGGTGGCGGGCGCGGCGTCTCGCCGGCCCAGGCCACCCAGCTGATCAATCGCGAGGACGCGATCGTGGTCGACGTGCGCGAAGCCGGCGAGTACAACGCCGGCCATCTGCTCGACGCCCGCCACATCCCCCTGGGCGAGCTCGCCAAGCGCACCGCCGAGCTCGACAAGTTCAAGGACAAGCCGATCATCCTCAACTGCCAGAGCGGCGCCCGCTCGGCGTCGGCCTGTTCCATCCTGAGCAAGGCCGGCTTCGCCAGGGTGCATAACCTCGAGGGCGGCATCGCCGCCTGGGAGCAAGCCGGCATGCCGATCAGCCGCAAGAGGAAATAAGCATGCAACCCAAGATCCTGATGTATTCCACCGCAGTCTGCCCCTACTGCGTGCGCGCCGAAGGGCTGCTGCGCCGGAAGGGCGTCACCGAGATCGAGAAGGTCCGCATCGACACCGACCCTGCCCGGCGCGACGAGATGATGGAGCGCACCGGCCGCCGCACCGTGCCGCAGATCTACATCGGCGACTACCACGTGGGCGGCTGCGACGACCTCTTCGCCCTCGACCACGCTGGCAAGCTCGACGCGCTGCTGCGCGGCGAAAGCGCCTGAACCCTGCCCCACACCGTTTTTTCAACCGGAACCACCACCATGTCCGAAACCGCGCAACCCGTCTTCTCCATCGAAAAGCTCTACGTCAAGGATCTCTCCATCGAGGTGCCCAACGCCCCGCAGATCTTCCTCGAGCGCGAAACCCCGCAGATCAACGTGCAACTGCGCACCGAGAGCAACGGCATCGACGAAGGCATCTTCGAAGTCGCCCTGACCGTCACCGTCACCGCCCAGCTGCCCGAAGACAAGACCGTGTTCCTGGTCGAAGTGGCCCAGGCCGGCATCTTCCAGATCCGCAACGTGCCGCAGGAAGACCTCGAGCCGATCATGATGATCGGTTGCGCCAACATCCTCTTCCCCTACGCCCGCGAAGCCGTCTCCGACGCCGTCGCCCGCGCCGGCTTCCAGCCCGTGGTGCTCGCCCCGGTCAACTTCGAGGCCATGTACGCCCAGAACCGCCAGCAGGCTGCCCAGCCCGGCACCGACGTTCCGATCCAGTAATGAGCATGCGCCGCCTCACCGCCGCGGCGCTGTTCGGCCTGCCGCTCGCCTGTGCGGCGGCGGGCCTCGGCCCATCGGATTTCCGCTCCCTCGCCGAACCGGCCATCCTCTACGATGCGCCTTCCAAGCAGGGCAAGCCGCTTTTCGTGATCCAGCGCCACACCCCGGTCGAAGTCGTCGTCAACATCGACCGCTGGACCAAGGTGCGCGAACCCGCCGGCAGCCTGCTGTGGGTCGAACGCCGGGTTCTCGCCGAAAAGCGCACCGCCATCATCACCGCCGCCCGCGCCGACATCCGCCAGAAGCCCGACGCCTCCGCGCCGCTGGCCTTCGAGGCCGTCAAGGACGTCGTCCTCGAGCTCACCGACAAGCCCGCCGACGGCTGGGTCAGGGTCAAGCATCGGGACGGCAGCGCGGGCTACATCCGCATCAACCAGATCTGGGGCCTCTAAGCGCCATGCGTATCGCCGTTTTCGGAGCCGGCGCCTGGGGCACCGCCCTCGCCCTCGCCTTCAGCCGCAACCACGAGGTGGTCCTGTGGAGCCGGGAGGCCGACGAGATCGCCACCCTCGCAGCCGACCGCGAGAACCGGCGCTACCTCCCCGGCATTCCCCTGCCCGCCGGGCTGCAGCTGAGCGCCAGCCTCGGCGACGCCGCCCAGGCCGACCTGCACCTGGTCGTCACGCCCCTCGCCGGCCTGCGCAGCACTGCCCGCGCGCTGCAGGCCGCCGCGCCCGGCCACCAGATCGTCGCCGAAGAGCTGGGGCCCGACGCCCCCTGCGGCGTGCTCACCGGCCCGAGCTTCGCCGCCGAGGTGGCCCAGGGCCTGCCTGCAGCGGTCACCATCGCCGCCCGTGACCTCGAATTCGCACGCTACTGGGTGCACGCGCTGCACGACAACCGGCTGCGCCTCTACGCCAACGACGACCTCGTCGGCGCCGAGGTCGGCGGCGCGGTCAAGAACGTCATGGCGATCGCCGCCGGCGTCGCCGACGGCATGGGCTTCGGCCTCAACGCCCGGGCCGCGCTGATCACCCGCGGCCTCGCCGAGATCACCCGCCTGGGTGTCGCCCTGGGCGGCCGCCGGGACACCTTCATGGGCCTCGCCGGGCTCGGCGACCTGGTGCTCACCTGCACCGGCGACCTGTCCCGCAACCGCCGCGTCGGGCTGCTGCTCGCCGAGGGCAAGACCCTGCCGGACATCCTCGCCGCCCTCGGCCACGTGGCAGAAGGTGTCAGCACGACCCACGAGGTCGCCACCCTGGCAGCCAGGCTGGGCGTCGAGATGCCGATCACCAACGCCGTCGAAGGCGTGCTGCACGGCAGACTGGCAGCCCGAGAAGCGGTCGAGCAGCTCCTCGCCCGCGACCCGAAGCAGGAGTGAGGCCGAGCGGCGCATCAGGCGCCGCCGGCAAACCCCGCCTGGCGCCACGCCTCGTACACCACCACGGCGGCGGCATTTGACAGGTTGAGGCTCCGGTTGCCGGGCCGCATCGGAATCCGCAGGCGGCGATCGTCACCAAACTCCGCGTGCAGCTCAGGCGGCAGGCCGCGGGATTCCGAGCCAAACACGAACACATCCCCGGGCTCGAAGGCCACTTCCGCATAGCTGCGCCCGCCGTGGCTCGTCAGCGCAAAGATGCGCTGCCCGGCAAACCCGGCCCGGCAGCTCGGCCAGTCTTCGTGCACGGTCACCACCGCCATGTCCCGGTAATCGAGGCCGGCACGGACGAGCAGCTTCTCTTCGAGCGTGAAACCCAGCGGTTTGACGAGGTGCAGACGGGCGCCGGAATTGGCGCACATGCGCATGATGTTGCCGGTGTTCGGGGGGATCTCCGGCTGATGAAGGACGACATGGAACATGGGCGCGGATTGTGCCTGCCCCGCCCCCGCCGATCAACCCGGTGCCGGCGTGCGCGCCACGATGCGGTTCTCGACGCTCGCCGCGCCCACCGCCTTCAGCGTCCGTGTCAGCTCGGCCAGGGTCTCGCCGGTGGTCATCACATCGTCGACCACCACCACCCGCAAGCCTTCCACCGATCCCCGCACCCGGAAGGCCCCCCGCACGTTGCCCGCT
>JAKLLM010000257.1 GCA_023150125.1 Zoogloea sp. | reverse complement strand
GGCTGCCCGCCCCAGCTGTGGCGCGCCCCCGGCTGCCCCGCCTGTGGCCGCACCGGCTACGCCGGCCGCACCGGCATCTACGAGCTCATCACCACCGACGAGGCCATCGAGCGCCTGATCCACACCGGCGCCGACGAAGCCAGACTGCGCGCCCACGCCCGCGCCCACGGCGCCCACAGCCTGCGCGACGACGGCCTGCGCCTCATCGCCGAGGGCGCCACCTCGGCCGAAGAGCTGCTCCGCGTGACACGCGACTGACATGACCGCCTTCCGCTATCGCGCCGTCGACCCGGCCGGCCACGAGACCGCCGGCGTCCTCGAAGCCGACACCGGCAAGGCCGCCCGCGGCCTCTTGCGCGAGCGCGGCCTGTTCCCGCTCGAAGTCGCCTCGGTGGCCCAGGACGGCGGCGGCACCAAGGCCGCCCGCCGCAAGCTGCGGGACGCCGACCTCACCCTGCTCACCCGCCAGTGGGCTACCCTGCTGGCCTCCGGGCTCACCGTCGAACAGGCCCTCGCGGCCCTCATCGAGCAGGCCGAGACCGAAGGCCTGCGCCAGCTGCTGGCCGGCGTGCGCTCCGAGATCCTGGCCGGCTACAGCCTGCGCGCCGCGCTGGATCGCTACCCCCAGGCCTTCTCCACGCTCTACCGCGCCTCGGTGGCGGCGGGCGAGAAGTCCGGCGAGCTGGCCCGCGTCATGAACCAGCTCGCCGACTACCTCGACCGCAGCCACGCGCTGCGCACCAAAACCCTGCAAGCCCTGCTCTACCCGGCCATCGTCGCCAGCGTCGCGCTGATGGTCATCGTCGGGCTGATGACCTACGTGGTGCCCCAGGTGGTGTCGGTCTTCCAGCAGGGCAAGCAGGCCCTGCCGCTGCTCACCCGGGTGCTCATCGTGGTCAGCGCGCTGCTCCGCGAATGGGGCTGGCTGATGGTGCTGGCCGTCGTCGGCGCGGTCTTCGCCGGCCGCGCGGCGCTGCGCGACAGCAGCGTCAAGCGCCGCTGGGACGCCTGGCTGCTGCGCCTGCCGCTGATCGGCCGGCACCTGCGCACCCTCGACGCCACCCGCTTCGCCAGCACCCTCTCCATCCTCGCCGGCAGCGGCGTGCCCCTGCTGGCCGCGCTGGATGCCGGCCGCCAGGTGATCAGCCGCCTGCCCCTGGCCGACGCCGTGGCCACCGCCGCCGAGCGCGTCCGCGAGGGCCAGCCCCTGTCCCGCGCGCTCGGCGCCAGCCGCCAGTTTCCGCCGCTGCTCATCCACATGATTGCCAACGGCGAGGCCACCGGCCGCGTCGACGAGCTGCTGGATCGCGCCGCCCGGCTCCAGCAGGCCGAACTCGAAAACCGCACCGCCACCCTCACCGCCCTCCTCGAGCCGGTGCTGCTGCTGGCGATGGGCGGCTTCGTGCTGCTGATCGTGATGGCGGTGATGCAGCCGATCATCGAAATCAACACCCTGATGAAATAAGGAAAGCCCATGTCCAAGCTGTCTTCACGCACTGCCCGCCTCGCCCGCGGCTTCACCCTCATCGAAGTGATGGTCGTCATCGTGATCCTCGGCGTGCTCGCCGCCCTCGTGGTGCCCAAGGTCATGAGCCGCCCCGACGAGGCCCGCGTCGTCGCCGCCAAGCAGGACATCTCGGCCATCATGCAGGCCCTCAAGCTCTACAAGCTCGACAACCGCCGCTACCCCAGCGCCGAGCAGGGCCTCCAGGCCCTGGTCACCAAGCCCGCCGCCGCGCCGGTGCCCGACAACTGGAAGTCCTACCTCGACAAGCTGCCCGTCGACCCCTGGGGCAAGCCCTACCAGTACGTCACGCCCGGCCTCAAGGGCGAGGTCGACGTGATGAGCTTCGGCGCCGACGGCATCAGCGGCGGCGAAGGCTTCGACGCCGACATCGGCTCCTGGACTCTGTGACCTTCTCCCCGCCCCTCCCAAGCCGCTCCCCAGCCCTCCCCTTGTCAGCGGCGGGAGGAAGCGGCACGGAGCAAGCAGCGGGGTTCCCCCCTGCCAAGGGGGGACAGGGGGGTCTGGTCACCCACCTTCGCACCCAGCGCGGCTTCACCCTCATCGAGGTCATGGTGGTGCTGGTGATCATGGGCGTGATGGCCACCGGCATCAGCCTCGGCATCGACAGCCTGCGCGGCCGCGACGCCGACCAGGCCCTCAAGCGCCTGCGCCTGGTGCTCGAAGCCAGCGCCGACCGGGCCAGCGTGCGTGGCCGGCCGATCGCCATCGAGCTGCTGCCCGACGGCTACCGCTTCGCCGCCCTCGACGCCGACGACAACTGGCGCCCCCTCATCGACCCCCCGGTGTTCACCGAACGCACCCTGCCCGCCGGCCTCGCCTGGGCCGGCCTGCGCCTCGACGGCCAGGCCGAAGCCAGCGCTGCCCCGCGCCTGCAGTTCGGCACCCAGGCCCCCGAATACGAGCTCCGCGTCGCCACCCCCGGCGGCAACGCCCGCTTCACCGGCAAGGCCAACGGCGAGGTCATCCTCAGCCTGCCCGGCACGAGCGCCCCATGAACACCCGCCGCCAGCGCGGCTTCACCCTCCTCGAGACCCTGGTCGCGCTGGCCATCCTGGCCATCGCCCTCACCGCCGCCTTCCGCGCCCTCGGCGTCACCGCCCAGTCCGCCGCCGAGCTGCGTGAACGCATGCTCGGCGACTGGGTGGCCGAGAACCGCCTGGCCGAACTGCGCGCCACCGCCGCCTGGCCCTCGCCCGGCGTGAACGAAGGCAGCGCCGAGCAGGCCGGCCGCAGCTACCGCTGGCGCGAAGAGGTCAAGACCACCCCCAACCCCCTGTTCCGGCGGGTCGATGTGAGCGTGTTCAGCCCCGACTCCGGCGAACACGCCATCGCCCGCCTCACCGGCTACGTGGCCCGGCCGCTGCAATGAACACCCGCCAGCGCGGCCTGACCCTCATCGAGCTGATGGTGGCGCTGGCCATCTTCGCGGTGCTCGGCGTGCTCTCCTACCGTGCCCTGGCCGAGGTCAGCACCAGCCGCACGCGCCTCGAAGACGGCTTCGAGCGCTGGCGCAGCATCGGCCGCGCGATGCAGCGCATCGACGCCGACCTGCTCCAGCTGGTCGCCCCCGCCGCCAGCGCCAGCACCACCGCCAACGTGCAGGCCAGCCCGGCGCTGCTGCTCACCCGTGCCGCCAGCGGCGGGGCCGAGCTGCAGCTGCTGCGCCTCGACGAGGCCCGCGGCGTCCGCCGGGTCGGCTACCGCCTGGTCGACGGGCGCCTCGACTGGCTGCGCTGGAGCGGCCGCGACGCCCTCGGCGAGCCCATCGTCGAACCCCTGCTCGGCAATGTCCGCAACGTGCGCTGGCGCTTCCTCACCGGCGGCAACCGGGGCGACGCCTGGCCCCCCGGCGAGCGCCGCCACACCCTGCCCGACGCGGTGATCCTCGAGCTCGAGCTCCCCGACCACGGCACCCTCACCCGCTTCATCGCCCTCCGCTGATGCGCCGCCCCGCCCGAACCCTGATCGCACAGGCCCGCCAGCGCGGCGCCGCGGTGATCCTCGCCCTCCTCACAGTGGCGCTGGTCGCCGGCCTCGCCGCCGCCGCGGTGGGCGACCTGGGCGTCGCGATGGACCAGGTCACCGGCCGCCACGACCAGGCCCAGGCCCGCCAGCTCGCCCGCGGCGCCGTCGACTGGGCCCGCAACGTGCTGGCCGAGGACGCCCGCGGCAGCACCGTCGACCACCTGGGCGAAGCCTGGGCCGTGCAGGTGCCGCCGACGCCGGTCGAAGAGGGCGAGCTGGCCGGTGAGATCCGCGAACTGTCGGGCCGCCTGAACCTCAACAACCTCGTCCAGGCCGACGGGCCAAACGCCCTCGAGATCGAGCAGTTCCGGCGCCTGCTGGGCGTCGCCGGCGTGGGAGACGCCGAGGCCGTCAGCCTCACCGCCGCGCTCCTCGACTGGCTCGACGCCGACGACGAGCCGCGCCTGCCCGGCGGCGCCGAATCCAGCTGGTACGGCGCCCAGACCCCGCCCCGCCGGGCCGCCAACAGCCCGCTGGCGGCGGTGGCCGAGCTCACCCAGATCCGCGGCTTCACGCCAGAGCTCGTCGCCCGCCTCACACCCTTCGTCGCCGCGCTGCCCGCCGGCAGCCGCATCAACGTCAACACCGCCCCCGCCGAGGTGCTGGTCGCCGCCGCCCCCGGCCTCGGCCTCGACACCGCCCGGGTGCTGGTGGCCGAGCGCGGCCGCGCCTGGTTCAAGGACGTAGCCGACTTCGAGGCCCGCCTCAAGTCGCGCAGCCCCGACGCCACCCCCGACATCTCCCGGCTGGCCACCACCAGCCGCCACTTCCTCGTCACCGGCCGGGCCCGCTTCGGCGTCTCGATGGTGCGCATGGAAGTGCTCCTCGACCGCAGCCAGAACTGGCCCACCATCGTTTGGCAGAAACTGCTATGAGCCACCGCCTCCTCCTCGCCATCGACGAACAATGGCCCACCCGGCCCGACTGCCCGTGGGTGCTCCTCGGCCCCGACGGGCAGCCCACCGCCGAGGGCCACTCAGAGCCCCGCCACTGGCCCGCCGCCGCCGAGTGCGAAGTCGTCCTCACCGGCCCCCAGTGCCTGTGGCTGGAGGTGCCGCTGCCCCGCGCCAAGCGCGGCGACCTGCCGCGCCTGCTCGCCTACGCCCTCGAAGACCGGCTGCTCAAAGACCCGGATACCCAGCACCTCACCGTCAGCCACCGCCGCCCGGCCGGCGACGGCGAGCGCGAGCTCACCGGCGTGCTGGTCGTCGCCCGCGAGCGCCTGCGCCAGGTCAGCGCCCAGCTCGCCGCCATCGGCCGCCCGCCGCGCCGCGTGCTGGCCGAGGTGCAGACCGCCCCGGCCGGCGA
>JAKLLM010000256.1 GCA_023150125.1 Zoogloea sp. | reverse complement strand
GGCTTTGCCAAGCCCTCCGACGACATCGTCTTCAACGCCCGCGAGCTGCTGCATGTGGCCCTGCACCGCGCCCGGGCGCTCGCCGAAGCCGGCTGGCAGCCGACGCCGGTGCAGCGCGCGGTGCCGGTGGCCGGCCGCAACGGCATCGCCACCTGCGAGATGATGCTGATCAACATGCGCGAAGGCGGCTTCATCTCGGCCTGGGACTACCGCGTCGCCAAGGCCGCCGCCACCGCCCTGTGCGGCGGCGAGGTCGACACCAACGCCCGCGTCTCCGAGCAGTGGCTGCTCGACGTGGAGCGGGCGCTCTTCGTCGACCTGCTGAAAACCGAGAAAACCCAGCAACGCATCGTGCACATGCTGGAAACCGGCAAGCCGCTGCGTAACTGAGGGATGAACACCATGAGCAAACAGATCCAGGACGCTTACATCGTCGCCGCCACCCGCACCCCGGTCGCCAAGCGCAACGGCATGTTCAAGAGCGTGCGCCCCGACGACATGCTGGCCCACGTGCTGAAGGCCGTCGTCGCCAAGGTGCCCGGCCTCGAAGCCAGCGAGATCGGCGACGTGATCGTCGGCTGCGCGATGCCCGAGGCCGAGCAGGGCATGAACGTGGCGCGCATCGGCCTCCTGCTGGCCGGGCTGCCGAACACCGTGCCGGGCATCACCATCAACCGCTTCTGCTCGTCGGGCCTGCAGGCGGTCGCCGACGCCGCGGCGCGCATCCGCCTGGGCGAAGCCGACGTGATGATCGCCGCCGGCACCGAGAGCATGAGCGTGATGCCGCAGATCATGGGCAACAAGATCTCGCTGAACCCGGCGATCTTCGCCCACGACGAGAACCTCGCCATCGCCTACGGCATGGGCCTCACCGCCGAGAAGGTGGCCCAGCAGTGGCAGATCAGCCGCGACGAGCAGGACGCCTTCGCGGTCGAATCCAACCGGCGGGCGGTGGCCGCGATTGCCGCCGGCGCCTTCAAGGACGAGATCACGCCTTATCTTGTTAGCAGCTACAAGCCGGGCGAGGGCGGCGCCGTGCGCGTGACTGAGCGCCTGTGCGACACCGACGAAGGCCCGCGGGCGGATGCGTCGCTGGCAAGCCTGGCCAAGCTCAAGCCGGTGTTCGCGGCCCGCGGCTCGGTGACCGCCGGCAACAGCTCGCAGATGTCGGATGGCGCAGCGGCGGTGCTGCTGATGTCGGAGGCGGCGGTGAAGCGCTACGGCGTGACGCCGATCGCCCGCTTCCGCAGTTATTCGGTGGCCGGCGTACCGCCCGAGGTGATGGGCATCGGCCCGGTCGAGGCGATCCCGCGCGCGCTCAAGGCGGCCGGCATCGGGCAGGACGCCCTCGACTGGATCGAACTCAACGAGGCCTTTGCCGCCCAGGCGCTGGCGGTGGCCAGGCAGCTCGGGCTGGACCCGGCCAGGGTGAACCCCCAGGGCGGCGCCATCGCGCTGGGCCACCCGCTCGGCGCCACCGGCGCGATCCGCACCGCCACGCTGATGAGCGCGATGCAGCGCGGCCAGGCGCGCTTCGGGATGATCTCGATGTGCATCGGCACCGGCATGGGCGCGGCGGGGGTGTTCGAGAAGGTGTGAGCGGCCCTTGCCGCCGCGCGGCCGGGGCCCGAAGCGCCGGTCGTGCGGCTGTTACCGGCAACGCCGCTGCTTTTTGCAGCGGCGTTGTTGTTTCAAGCGCCAGCGTCGCAGCCCTCTGGCCGCGCGATTGATGCTTTTTGCAGAGGTGTTGCAGCCTTCGGGCTCCGGTGTTGATGCTTTTTGCAGCGACGTCCCAGCCTTGGCGCTCCGGCATTGATGTTTCTTGCGGCAGCGTCGTAGCCCCGAGGCTCCCCCAGCCGCTGCAAAAAGCATCAATCGCGGCGCTTTGACGCGCGAAGCCGCCCCTTTTTAGAGCGCTTTCGGAGCCCTGGGGCTGCGAGAGTGCCCGTCAGGGCTGCGTGCGTGGTGCAGCGGGCGGCGTGCCCGGGGCCTGAGTGGGGGCGGGGTGCTTCCCGTCTCCCGCGTTTCAGGGTCAAATCGCGTCCTCAACCCAATAAGGACGCACCATGAGCTCCACGATCCTCCTCGACGTCGCCGATGGCGTCGCCACCCTGACCCTCAACCGCCCGGCGGCGCTCAATGCCCTCTCCTTCGAGATGATGGGCGCGCTGGCCGAGGCCACGTCCAAGCTCGCCCATCGCGACGACCTGCGGGTGGTCGTCATCAAGGGCGCCGGCGAGCATTTCATGGCCGGCGGCGACCTCAAGGATTTCGCCGGCCAGCTGCACCTGTCGCCCGAGAGCCGCATCGCCAGCTTCCGCGCCACCATCGAGCAGGACATCAACCGCAGCGTCGAGGCCCTGGCCGGCCTGCGGGTGCCGGTGATCGGCCGCGTGCACGGCGCCTGCGCCGGCTTCGGCCTGTCGCTGGCGCTGGGCTGCGACATGGTGCTGGCGGCCGACACGGCCTACTTCACCACCGCCTACGGCAGCATCGCGCTGTCGGGCGACGGCGGCGTGTCGTGGTTCCTGCCGCGCATCGTCGGCCGCCACAAGGCCTTCGAGCTGCTCCTGATGGCCGACCGCTTCGATGCCGCCGAGGCGCTGCGCCTGGGCGTGGCCAACAAGGTGGTGCCGGCGGCCGAGCTCGACGCGGCGGTGGACGCCCTGGTCGGCCGCATCCTGCGCGGCCCCAAGGAGGCCTATGCCGAGATGAAGCGCCTCCTCAACCAGTCGCCCGACCAGAGCCTCGACGCCCAGCTGCAGCTCGAGGCCGAGGCCTTTGCCCGCTGCGCCGCGCGGCCGGATTTCGACGAGGGCGTCGGCGCCTTCCTCGAGAAGCGCAAGCCGAAGTTCAACGGCTGAGCCGGTAGGCCAGGATGCCGACCCATTCGTGGGCGGCGTAACCGCCGGCATAGGCGGTGTTGATGCCGGGCAGGCGGGGCAGCAGGTTGTCGTCCTTGCCGCGCCCGCCGAAGAATGCCGTGGGCGCCGGGATCACCGCCAGCCCGGCGTGTTCGAAGGCCTCCACCGAGCGGCGCATGTGGGCCGCGTGGGTGACCAGCACGACGCGCTTCACCCCGGCCGGCCGCAGCATCTGGGCGCTGAAGTCGGCGTTCTGGCGGGTGTCGAGGGAGCGTCCCTCGACCCATTTCACCGGCACCCGGAAGTCCTCTTCCAGGGTTCTCTTCATCAGCTCGGCTTCGCCGGGCCCGCGGGCGCCGGCGTGACGGCTCGGGGTGCCGCCCGACACCAGCACCGGCAGCCCGCTCTGGCGGGCCAGCCGGGCGCCGTAGCGGACCCGTTCGAGGGTGACCCGGTTGACGGTGGCGCCGCCGTATTCCGGCGCGTAGTCACGCAGGCCGCCGCTCAGGATGACGATGGCGTCGGCCCCGGCGAGGCCCGCCGGCTCGACCACCGGGATGTCCTCGAGCGGCTCGAGGAGCGTGCCCACCGAGGCCGGCGTGATCATCGCGATGCCCACGGCGATGCCGCTCCAGGCCACGACGCGGCCGATGCGCGGCAGCCACCCGAGCAGCAGCAGGCCGAGGGCGACCAGCATCAGCGGGCCGAGGGGCGGCAGGATGAGCGCCGAGAGGATGTTTTTCAGGTAGAGCACGGTGAAAAGACGAGCGCCTGCGGGGCGCCGCATTGTCGGTGGAGAGGCGCAAGGCTATCATCCGGGTAACGGCGGCTGGCAACTTTATGGGGCCCGGAACACCGCATGCATACTGGTTTTCGACTCCTCGCCCGCGCTTGTCCGGGAGGCATGTCAGAAGCCGTCTCCGGGCCCGCTACCGCGCCATGGCCGCGCTCGTCTTCAGGGGAAAGATCATCGAGAGAATTGGGTTCCATTCGAAATGCGGGGCGCTCGGGCCTGAAGTTGGCCCGGTGGGCGCCGCCGACCCGGGTTGCCCGGTGTGCTGCAGCGGTGCGCGAGCCCTCGCCATGCACGGCCCCGGGGAGCCACAACGATGATGGAGCTCGGTGTGCGGGAGGCGATCTGGTCGCTGGTCGCTGTGCTCTCCCTGTATCTGGTGGTCATCCTCTTCCGTCTCGCGCTCCCGCGTCGGGCCAGGCCTGCCGTCGAAGCCGCCCCCCAGACCCAGGTCGTCGAGGCTCCGCCCGTGGCGGTGGCCGCTGCCGCAGAGCCCGGCCACGCCCTGCCCGAAATTCCGCTCGCCGAGATGAACGAGCTCGAGATCCAGCAGCTGCGCCGTGACATCGGCCAGCTGCGCACCGAGCAGGATTTCCTGCGCAGCGAGCTGGTCGCGATGCGGCTCGACATGAACGAGATCCAGGGCACCCTGGCCCGGGCCGAGGTCCAGGCGCTGCAGCCCCAGGCCCCGCAGCAATATGTGCGCCCGGTGTCGCCCCAGCATTCCGAGGCGATGCTGCTGGCCGGCCGGGGCGTCACGGCGGCGCAGATCGCCGACCACTGCGGGATCTCGGTGGCGGAGGCCGAACTGGTATGCGCGCTGGCGCGGGCGGAGGATGGAGCATGAGCGAAGAGCGGAAAACCGCCGAAGCGGATGCCGTGGGGGAGGATGATACCCGTCGGCAGTTGTGGGTTCGGGCCGGCATGGCCGTGGGCCTGATCGGGCTGCTGCTGGGGGGGCTGGCCGTGTTCGATTACCAGTCGCGCCCGCCGGAGCCCGACGAGGAGGTGGTCCTGCCCACCAAGCCGATTGCGCCGGCCCAGGTTGCCCCCGAGCCCGGGCGCGATGCGCCGCCCGACGTGCTCCGCGCGGGGGCTGAGGCCACGCCCCGCCCCGTGGTGCCGGCCGAGGAGGCGCCGGCGCCGAGCCTGCCGCCCGATGCCAGGCCTGCCCGCGCCGAGCGGCTCGAACGCCCGGCAAGCGTCGTCGAGGG
>JAKLLM010000255.1 GCA_023150125.1 Zoogloea sp. | reverse complement strand
GCTTCGTGCTGGCCGCGCTGGCGGTGCCAGAAGCCCGCTTCGCCGAGGTCACGGCGCTCGTCAATGCGCTGCCCGAGGTCGCCCACAACTACCGCCGCGAACACCACCTCAACATGTGGTTCGTGCTCGCCACCGAAACGCCCGACGGCATCGCCGCGGCCATCGCCCGCATCGAGGCCGCCACCGGCCTGCCGGTGTTCGCCTTCCCCAAGCTGCGGGAATTCTTTGTCGACATGAGGCTGAAGGCATGAACGCCCCCGACGACCTCGACCGCCGCCTCGTCATCGCCACCCAGGCCGGCCTGCCCCTGGTGCCGCGCCCCTACGACCTGCTCGCCGAACAGCTCGGGGTGAGCGCCGCTGAAGTCAAGGCGCGCCTCGCCGCCATGCTGGAGGGCGGCCGCATCCGGCGCATCGGTGCGGTGCCCAACCACTACGCCATCGGCTACACCGCCAACGGCATGTCGGTGTGGGACGTGGACGACGCCCACATCCAGGCCCTCGGCGAAGCCATCGGCCGGCTCGATTTCGTCACCCACTGCTACGAGCGCCCGCGGCGCCTGCCCGACTGGCCCTACAACCTCTTCGCGATGGTCCACGCCAGCGACCGCGCCACCGTGCTGGCCCGGGTGGGCGAGATCGCCGCCCTCCTCGGCCCGGCCTGCCGCGGCCACGACGTGCTGTTTTCCACGGAAATCCTCAAAAAGACCGGCCTGCGCATCGGCAACGACGGCTGAGGCGGGCGAAGCAGCTCAAGACCGGGCGTGATCGGGCCGTAGATCGCCTCGAACCGGCACACACAGCGCCGCATCCTCCGCCCCAGCCCGCTTCGGCGGCAGCACACCCCGCCAGGCAGGCCGCCTTGCCGCAGGAGCGGACGAGGGGCGGCGCAATCAAAATGGAACCGATCATGCGCGCCCTTATCATTGCAGGCCTCCTGCTGATGTTCGGACTCAGCTCGGCCCTCGCCGACAACCCGACCCTCACCGTCAGCACCAACAACACGCCCCTCGACCGCAAGGCGCTCGAGCAGCTCTCCCACGAGAGCTTCCGCCGCATCGGCATCGACCTCAAGCTGGTCAGCCTGCCCTCCGAACGCTCCCTGGTCGCCGCCAACCTGGGCGAGGTCGACGGCGAGGGCCTCCGCGTCGCCGGCCTCGGCGGGCCCGGCACCCCCTACCCCAACCTCGTGCAGGTGCCCGAGCGCTTCGTGCGGATCAGCTTCGTGGCCTTCTCGAAGGACGCCACCATCACCCTCGACAACGGCTGGGACAGCCTCAAGCCCTACCGCATCGCCTTCATCAACGGCTGGAAGATGTTCGAGGCCAACGCCCTCCACGCGCGGGTCGTGCACAAGGTGGACAAACCGGAGCAACTCTTCCGCATGCTCGAAGAAGGCCGCGTCGACCTGGTGTTGTACACTCGTGCCGACGGCATACAGCTCGCCCGCAACCTCGGGCTGCCCGCCATCGCGCCCCTGTCACCCGCCCTCAAGGACGTCGACATGTACCTCTACCTGCACAAGAAGCACCAGGCGCTGGTGCCCAAGCTGAGCCAGGCGATCCGCGACATCAAGGCCGATGGCTCCTACAACCGCATCCTCTCGGCAATCTACTGAGCGCACCGCGGCATGAACCATCCGGCGCCCCCCCGGCGCGAACCGCTCCGGGATCACCTCGGCCTCACCAGCCACGTGGTGCGCCGGCTGCTGCTGTGGGCGTTTCTGGTGGGGGGCGTGGGCACGCTGGCGGTGTCGCTGGGCGAGTCGGTTTACACCTACCGCCAGCATCTCGACAACCTCGCCGTCCAGCTCCAGTCGATCGGCCGCTTTGCCGCCCCCTCGCTGGCCAAGAGCGCCTGGGCCTTCGACCACGACCAGATCGCGCTGCAGCTCCAGGGCTTCACCCGGCTGCCCGACGTCTCGGCGGCGCGGCTCAACCTCAAGGGGCAGGCGCCGCTCCACTTCGGCGCCCGGGAGCTGTCGCCCGACACCTTCGAGCACAGCCTTCCGCTGATCTACGAGGAAGACGGCAAGCTCCACCCCCTCGGCACCCTGACCCTCGTCAAGGACCTGCGCGACGACCGCAACACGATCATCCGCCAGTGGGTCACCACCTTCGCCGGCAACGCGCTGGTGATCCTGCTGGTCGCCATCGTCTCGGTGCTGATCTACCAGGCGGTGGTCACCCGGCGCCTGGTCACCATCGCCCGCCAGCTGCGCGCAGTAACCGCCGACGACCTGCGCCGCCTGGCCCTCAGCCCCGAGCCCGCCCCGCCGCCCGGGGCCCGCGACGAGATCGACGAGCTCGCCGCCTCCATCGACACCCTGCAGCGCACCGGCAGCACCGCCCTGATCGCCGCCGCCCGCAACGAGGCCCGCTACCGCGCGGTGATCGAGAGCATCAGCGAAGGCATGCTCACCGCCGACGCCCGCGGGCACATCCTGTCGGCCAACCCGGCCGCCGAGGCCATGCTGGGCTACGCCGGCGACGAGCTCCACGGGCATGCCGCCGCCGAGCTGATCGCCGACACCTCGGGCGGCCTGCAGCTCGACGCCCTGGTCGGCCGGATCACCGAAATCGAAGCCCGCCACAAGGCCGGGCAGCGGATCTCCGCCGAGCTCACCGTGTCGCGCATGACGGTGCCCGACGACATCCACTACGTGCTGATCCTGCGCGACATCAGCGAGCGCCGCAAGGCCGAGAGCGCCGAGGCCGCCAGCGTGGCCAAGAGCGCCTTCGTCGCCAACATGTCCCACGAGATCCGCACCCCGATGAACGCCATCATCGGCATGGCCCACCTGATGCGGCGCGAGGGCGTGACCCCGCGCCAGGCCGAGCGCCTCGACAAGATCAACATCGCCGGGCAGCACCTGCTGGAGGTCATCAACGGCATCCTCGACCTCTCGAAGATCGAGGCCGGCAAGCTCACCCTCGACGACACCACCCTCGACGTGGCCGCCATCGTCGGCAACGTCGCCTCCATCGTCTTCAACCAGGCCCAGGCCAAGCAGCTCAAGCTGCTCATCGAGACCCAGGCCCTGCCCCGCCCGCTGCGCGGCGACCCGACCCGGCTGCGCCAGGCCCTGCTCAACTACGCCAACAACGCGATCAAGTTCACCGAAGCCGGCAGCGTCACGCTGCGCACCAGCCTCGCCGGCGAAACCGCCGACAGCGTGCTGGTGCGCTTCGAGGTGCAGGACACCGGGATCGGCATCGCCCCGGCCGACATCAGCCGTCTGTTCGCCAGCTTCGAGCAGGCCGACAACTCCACCACCCGCAAGCACGGCGGCACCGGCCTGGGCCTCGCCATCACCCGCAAGCTGGCCCAGATCATGGGCGGCGAAGCCGGCGCCATCAGCACCCCCGGGGTCGGCAGCACCTTCTGGTTCACCGCCCGGCTCGCCAAGGCCGCCGGCCAGCCCGACGGCGAGGGCCCCGCGGCGTCCGCCGAGGCCGCGCTGCTGCGCCAGTACAGGGGCCGCCGCATCCTGCTGGTGGAAGACGAGGAGATCAACCGCGAAGTCACCCTCAGCCTGCTCGAAGACATCGAGCTGGAGGTGGACATCGCCGAAGACGGCCTGCGGGCCGTCGAGATGGTCGAACACCAGGCCTACGACGTGGTCCTGATGGACATGCAGATGCCGCGCATGGACGGCCCCGAGGCCACCCGGCGGATCCGCCAGCTCCCCCAGCGCCGTGAGCTGCCCATCCTGGCCATGACCGCCAACGCCTTCGCCGAGGACAAGGCGCGCTGCTTCGACGCCGGCATGAACGACTTCATCGCCAAGCCCGTCGAGCCCGACGTGCTGTTTGCAACCCTGCTCAAGTGGCTCGCCCGCCCCGGGCGCCCGGGCTGAACGGCAGCGCCTAGCCGGCCACCCCGCTCAAGGGCGGCCGGCCGCCTCGATCACCCCGACCAGCGCAGACACCGCCCGGTGGGTGGGCAGCTCGACGCCCTGGCGCCCGGCCATCGCCAGCAGGCTGCCGGTGATCGCTTCGATCTCGGTGCGCCGGCCGGCCAGCACGTCCTGCAGCATGCTGGCCCGGTTGGCCCCGGTGGCGCGGGCCACCGCGATCACCCGCTCCCGCGCCGCGTCCTCGTCCAAGGCCAGGCCCTCGGCCCGCAGCACCGGCCAGGCCTCGGCCAGCAGCGCGTCGAAGAGCGGCCGCTGGGGCAGCTCCAGCACCGCCCCGTTGGGCACCCGGAAGATCGCCGCCAGCGGGTTGATCACCACGTTCATCAAGAGCTTGGCGAGCCGCGCCGCCACGATCTGCGGCTCGACCCGCGCCGCGATGCCCACCTGCCCCAGCAGCGCCACGACGGCCTCGAAGCCCGGCGGCAGCAGGGTCTCGCCGGCCCCCGCGGGCCTCACCCCGGCCCCGTCGCGAAACGCCCCTTCGGTGGTGATGCCCTGCCCCACCGGCAGGCCGGCGCACACCCCGCGCAGCACGTCCTCGACCAGCCCGTTCTGCAGCGACACCACGCCGCGGGGCCGCAGCGCAAGCGCGGTGCGCGCCGCGGCGGCGGTGTCGTAGGTCTTGACCAGCACGATCACCCAGTCGGCGGCGGGCAGGCGGTCGGGGCCGAAGGCGTCCGCGCGGAAGATCGCATCGCCCACCGGCACCCCGGCCCTGAGCTCGGCCGCCCGGGCCTCGCTGCGGGCGACCAGCGCCACCGGCCCGACGGCCGCCAGCCGGGCGGCAAAATTGAGCCCGAGGGCGCCGGCGCCGACGATGGCGAGCGGGTAGCGCGGGGGCGCGTGCGGCAGGTCGGGGAGCATGCGTCGATCCAGGGTCAGGGTTTGGGCGCCGCGGGCGGCACCGGCTCGTCGGGCCCGGGCACGGGCGGCTGCCAGGCGGGCGTTTCAGGTGGCTCGGCGGGCGCCGGCGGTGGGGCGTCCG
>JAKLLM010000254.1:4399-9304 GCA_023150125.1 Zoogloea sp. | reverse complement strand
GCGCACCTCGATGTGGCGGCGTTCGAGGTTGTGGCGGGTCAGCACCAGGCAGTCGGCGAGCGCCTGGGCCGGGTCGACGCCCTCGGTGTAGCCGGCGAACTCGCCCGGCCGGGCAAACTGCAGCAGCTTGGTGACGATCAGCCAGATGCGGTGGGTCTGCTCGTGGATCAGGCGGATTTCCTCGCGCACCGGGGCGGCGGCGGGGCCGAGGATTTCCTGCAGCACGTCGAGGTTGCCCTGGATGACGGCCACCGGGTTGTTGATCTCGTGGGCGACGCCGGCGGTGAGCTCGCCGATGGCGGCGAGCTTTTCGGTCATCGCCAGGTGGCGGCGGGCCTGGTCGAGGGTGGCGTTGGCCTCTTCGAGCTCGCGGGTGCGTTCGGCCACCTTGCGGTCGAGTTCGTCGCCCCAGCGCTGGAGCTCCATCCGGCGCGCCGCCAGGTTGTCGAGGAGCTGGTCGAAGGCGGCGGCGAGCTGGCCGATCTCGTCGCGGCTGGCGACCTGCCCGACCCGCGCCTCGTGGTCGCCGGCGCCGACCCGGCGGATCGTCGCGCTGAGCTTCTCGAGCGGCTTGAAGACGCTGCGTGCCCACGACAGCGACAGCACGCAGCCGGCCACGCTGACGGTGACGAAGATGGCGAACAGGGTCAGCAGCGCGCCCTGCATGGCGTCGCTGAAGGGTGCCTCGAGGAAGCCCACGTAGAGCATCCCGACCCGCTCGCCGTGACTGTCCACCACCGGCTCGTAGCCGGACACGTAGTAGTCGTTCACCACGAAGGCGGTGTCGAGCCACACCTTGCCCTGGTCCAGCACGTGTTCGCGCACCACTTGGGAGGCGCGGGTGCCGAGGGCACGCTCGCCGGCGAACAGGCGCACGTTGGTGGCGATGCGGGTGTCGCCGAGGAACAGGGTGGCGGTGCCCTTGCTGCCCAGCGGCAGGGTGCCGTCGCGGTAGATGATGGCGTTGAGGCGGTCCACCAGCTCGCTGTTGCCGTTGAGCAGCACGCCGCCTTCGAGCACCGCCAGCTGGCGCCGGGCTTCGTCGCGCACCGGCGTGGCGGAGTGGATCAGGAGGCCGCGGGTTTCCTCGCTGCGCGGGTCGGGCGCGGCGTTGGGGGTGGGCACCAGGGCCAGCCGGGTGCGCTCGGCGAGGCGGGGGTCGATGGCGGCCAGGTGGTCGGCGTCGAATACGTCGATGGCCGTGTCGCCCTCGCCCGCCAGCGCGGCGTCGACCACCGGCCAGTGCTTGCGGGCCGCGTGGGGGCTGGCGGCGGGCAGCGCGTGGGCGGGCGGGCTGGCGAGGAGGCGGCCGTCGGGGCCGAGGAGGAACAGGAAATCCAGCCCTGCCTGCCGGCGGGCTTCTTCGAGATAGGCGGCGAGCTGCTCCGGCGTGCCGTCGGCCATCGCCCGGGCGAGGCGCTGGCTGCCGGCGAGGGCGGCCAGGTCGACGGCGACGGTCTGGCGCATCCGGCCGAAGTATTCGTGGGCGGTGACGAGGTCGGAGCCGACCTTGTAGTTCACCAGCCGGTGGTAGCCCTCGTTGCCCCACAGCCACACCAGGCCGAGCAGGATCGGCACGCCGAGGAAGAGCGGCGCCAGCACCATCGCCAGCAGCTTGGCGCGCACCGAGCGGCGCAGGCGCCCGGCGAGGGCTCCGGCGCTGCGGCGGATCAGGCCAGGCCCCACTCGGCGGCCTTGCGGTCGATGGTCTTGCGCGAGACGCCGAGCAGCGCGGCGGCGCGGGCGCGGTTGCCGCCACACTGGTCGAGCACGGCGAGGATGTGGCGTTTCTCGACTTCGGCCAGGGACAGCGGCAGCGGCTCGGCGAAGCCGGGCGCCTCGCCGGCGGCGGGCAGGCCGCCGAGGATCAGCGAGCGTTCGACCAGGTTGCGCAGCTCGCGCACATTGCCGGGCCAGGCGTAGGCCGACAGGCGCGCCAGATCGGCCGGGGTGAAACCGAGGGGCGGCAGGCCGAGGCGGGCCGACAGCTGGGCGTTGAAGTGCAGCGCCAGCTCGGCGATGTCCTCGCGGCGCTCGCGCAGCGGCGGGATCGCGAGGGTGACGACCTCGAGCCGGTAGAACAGGTCCTGGCGGAAGCGCCCGGCGGCGACCTCGGCCCGCAGGTCGCGGTTGGTGGCGGCGACGACGCGCACGTCGACGGGCACCTCGGCCTCGCTGCCGACCGGGCGGATGCGTCGCTCCTCGAGCACCCGCAGCAGCTTGGTCTGCAGCGGGAGCGGGAGTTCGCCGATCTCGTCGAGGAACAGGGTGCCGCCGTTGGCGTAGTGGAACAGGCCGCGGCGCGCCTCGCGGGCGCCGGTGAAGGCACCGCGCACATGGCCGAAGAGCTCGCTTTCCATCAGCTCGGCGGACACCGTGGCGCAGTTGAGGGGCACGAAGGAGCGTTCGGCGCGGGGGCTGACCTGGTGCAGGGCGCGGGCGGCGACCTCCTTGCCGACGCCGGATTCGCCGAGGATCAGCACCGTGGAGGGCGTCGGCGCGACGCGGCGGATCAGGTCGGACAGGCGGCGCATCGGCCCGGAGTGGCCGACCAGGCCTTCGACCTGCCCGCCCAGCCCGGCCACCTCGCGCTGCAGCACGAAGTTTTCGCGGTCGAGGCGGGCGCGCTCGAAGCAGCGCTGCAGCGAATTGACGATCTGGTCGACCCGGAAGGGCTTGAGCACGAAGTCAGAGGCGCCGGCCCGCAGCGCGTCGATGGCGGTCTCGATGTCGGCGAAGGCGGTGATCAGGATCACGTCGCCGGCGAAGCCGCCGTTCTTGAGGCTGCGCAGCCAGTCCATGCCGGAGCGGCCGGGCAGCGCGATGTCGAGCACGATGGCGTCGAAGTGGTGCTCGACGAGGCGTTCGGCGCCTTCCTCGGCCGAGCCGGCGATGTCCACCCGGCAGCCGCGGGCCTGTAGCGCGCGTTGCAGGAAGTTGCGCACGCCGGCTTCGTCGTCGACGACCAGCACGGCGTAGTCGGCCCAGGCGGGTTCGCGGGAGGAGGGGGCGGAGTCGGCGGGGCGGGCAGTCATGCGGCGGATTTAACCACGCGGCGGGGGCGAAGGGCAGCCCGCCGCGTGGGGCGCCGGTGGCTCAGGGGCGCTGGCGCAGCGCGAGGTATTCCGGCTGGAAGACGGCCATCCGGAAGACGTCGCGGTATTCGCCGTCGACGAAGAACTCGTGGCGCAGCATGCCTTCCTCGCGGAAACCGAGCTTCTTGTAAACGCCGATCGCCCGCTGGTTCTCGCAGTCGACGATGAGCGACAGCTTGTAGAGGTTGAGCACCGTGAAGGCGTAGTCCATGGCCAGCCGGGTGGCGATGGTGGCGTAGTGATTGCCCTGGTGCGCGGGGGCGATGATGATCTGGAACTCGGCGCGGCGGTGGATGTGGTTGATCTCGACGAGCTCGACGAGGCCGACGCTGACCTGGTCGCGTTCGACGATGAAGCGCCGTTCGCTCTGGTCGTGGATATGCTTGTCGTAGAGGTCGCACAGCTCGACGAAGGCCTCGTAGGGCTCTTCGAACCAGTAGTGCATCACCGATTCGTTGTTGTCGAGTTCGTGGACGAAGGGCAGGTCTTCGCGCTCGAGGGGGCGCAGGCGCAGCTGAGGGCTCATGGCAGGTCCGGTGCGGGCGGTGTCGGCGGGCGACACGACACCCGGATGGACCGGGCGCCGTGGCGGAAAGTTCGCCGGCCTGCCGCCGGCGGATCAGCCGAGGAACATCTTGTAGGCCGGGTTGGCGGTTTCGTCGACATATTCGTAGCCGAGGCGGGCCAGGAATTCGTCGAAGGCGCCGCGGTCGGCCGGCGGCACCTGCATGCCCACCAGCACGCGGCCGAAGTCGGCGCCGTGGTTGCGGTAGTGGAACAGGCTGATGTTCCAGTCGGAGCGCAGGGTTTCCAGGAAGTTGAGCAGGGCGCCCGGGCGCTCGGGGAACTCGAAGCGGTAGAGCACCTCGTTCTCGGCCTGGGGGGCGTGGCCGCCGACCATGTAGCGGATGTGGCTCTTGGCCATCTCGTCGTCGGTGAGGTCGAGGCAGGGCAGCTCGTGGCGCTGCAGCATCTCGGCGAGGCGGACGCCCTCGTCGCGGTTGTGCACGCCGACGCCGGCGAAGATGTGGGCCTCGGCCGCGTCTGCGTAGCGGTAGTTGAACTCGGTGATGTTGCGGTTGCCGAGCAGCTTGCAGAACTTCTTGAAGGAGCCCGGCTTCTCGGGGATGGTGACGGCCAGCACGGCTTCGCGCTTCTCGCCCACCTCGGCCCGCTCGGCCACGAAGCGCAGGCGGTCGAAGTTCATGTTGGCGCCGGAGGCGATGGCCACCAGGGCCTTGTCCTTCAGGTGGTGGCGCTTGGCGTATTCCTTGGCGCCGGCCAGCGACAGCGCGCCGGCGGGCTCGAGGATCGAGCGGGTGTCCTCGAAGACGTCCTTGATCGCCGCGCAGATGGCGTCGTTGTCCACCACGATCATCTCGTCGACGTATTCCTGGCACAGGCGGAAGGTTTCGGCGCCGACCAGCTTGACCGCCGCGCCGTCGGCGAAGAGGCCGACGGTGTCGAGCTCGATGCGCTTGCCGGCGGCCAGCGACTGGGTCATGGCGTTGGCGTCCACGGTCTCGACGCCGATCACCTTGATGTCGGGGCGCACGCGCTTCACGTAGGCCGCCACGCCGGCCAGCAGGCCGCCGCCGCCGACGCAGCAGAAGATGGCGTGGATCGGCTTGGGGTGCTGGCGCAGGATCTCCATCGCGATGGTGCCCTGGCCGGCGATCACGTCGGGGTCGTCATAGGGGTGGACGAAGGTGAGCTTCTCTGCCTTCTCGAGTTCCTTGGCGTGGCCATAGGCGTCGGAATAGCTCTCGCCGGCCAGCACGACTTCGCCGCCGTGGCGCTTGACCGCGTC
>JAKLLM010000254.1:0-4380 GCA_023150125.1 Zoogloea sp. | reverse complement strand
CGGCATCACGATCACGGCGCGGGCGCCGAGCCGCTTGGCCGACAGCGCGACGCCCTGGGCATGGTTGCCGGCGGAGGCGCAGATCACGCCGCGCTTGAGCGCCGCCGGGCCGAGGTTGGCCATCTTGTTGTAGGCCCCGCGCAGCTTGAAGCTGAACACCGGCTGCATGTCCTCGCGCTTCAGGAAGATCGGGTTGTGGATGCGCGCCGACAGATTGGGTGCAGGGTCGAGGGGCGTCTCGATGGCCACGTCGTACACCTGGGCGGTGAGGATCTTCTGCAGGTAGTCGGGGTGCTGCGCGCTCATGGCTTGACCTGTGTGTCGGCTGGGGAAGCACATGAGGGTAGCAGCCGGAGCGGCCGCACTGCAACATACGGGCTTTTGATCCGGGGAGGCTTCCGATGAGCGACATCCAGCGGGCCGGCACCACGCCGCGCTATTCCGATTTCACCGTTTACCAGGGCGTTGTGTACTGCGTCGAGGTGCCGCCCGACGAGAGCGCCGACATCGCCACCCAGACCGCGCAGATGCTGGCCAGCCTCGAGGCGCTGCTCGAACGCGCGGGGAGCGGCAAGCATCGCCTGCTGCTGGCCACCCTGTACCTGGTGGACATGGCCGATTACGACGCGGTGAACGCAGTGTGGGACGCCTGGGTACCGGCCGGCACCGCGCCGGCCCGGGCCTGCGTGCAGGTGGGCCGCCTGGCGAGCCCGGGCTGGCGGGTGGAGATCGCCGTGCAGGCGGCGCTTGGGGGCTGATCGGGCGCGTATGCGGATGAGTGTCGAAAATTTTTACACTTTTGTATCCCGTGTGAAATTTTCCACATCTAAGCATTTGACAGGGCATGCTGTTTTGTTTTTGGCATCTTCCTTGCATTCGCCGCCCGAAGTGGTTCTGGAGAAACAAAATGGGTAATCGCCCGTCTCCGGCGCCTTTCGCAAACGGAAAGCCGCCCGGCTCCCCGCGGTTCTCAGGGCTTCGGACAGCTGCTTCCGCCAGATCGTATCGAATTGCCCTTAGGAGAAGAAACCCATGTCCTGGACCACGCAACTGAGCCGCGGCTGCGCCGCCCTGTGCCTCAGCCTCACCGCCTTCGCCGCGCAGGGTGCGGCGGCGTATTCGAACATGTACGTGTTCGGCGACAGCCTGTCGGATTCGGGGAACGACCTCGTGCTGATCGGCAACGTGCCGTCCCCGACCTACTTCACCGATGGGACCAACGTCGGCCGCTTCACCAACGGCCTCAACTATGCCGACCGGCTTGCTGCCAGCTTCGGGCTGACCCTGACCCCCTCGGTGACCGGCGGCAACAACTATGCCCACGGCGGCGCGCGCAGCGAATACGTGCGGCCCGACCTGGTGCCGTTCGGCGCGCTCAGCTTCAACGAGCAGATCGGCACCTACCTGGCCAGCTCCGGCGGCGTGATGGACCCCAACGCCCTGTACGTGCTGTGGATCGGCGCCAACGACATGGCCGACGCCCTCACCAAATCGCTGATGCTCGGCGGCGACCTGACGCCGGTCGTCGATGAGATCAGCCAGACCGTCGGCGACATCGTCACCGCCCTCGTGACCCTCGAAACCCTCGGCGCCCGGAACTTCCTGATCGGCAATTCGCCCGACCTCAGCCTGACCCCCGCCGCGCGCGATCTGGCGGCCCTCTACGGACCGGACGTCGAGACCCTGTTCCGGGGCGCCAGCGCCGGCTTCAATGCGACCCTGGCCTCCAATCTCCCCCTCTACACGCTGCCCACCGCAAGCGTGACGATCTTCGACGCCTTCGCGCTGCAGACGGCGATGACTGCCAACCCTGCCGCCTACGGCCTCAGCAACGTCACGACCGCCTGTTACGACGGCCAGGTGGATGGCACGGTGACCCCCGGCAACGCTACCGTGAACGAGTGCGCCAACGAGGGCGAGTACCTTTACTACGACATGGAGCACCCGTCCGCCGTGCTGCACGACTGGGCCGCCCGTTCGATCTACGCCCAGCTGGTGCCGGAGCCCGCGGGCTGGGCGCTGACCCTCACCGCGCTGGGCCTGATGGGCTTCATGGGCCGTCGCCGCGCCCGCAACTGAGCGGCCACCGCGCGCCCGATAAACCCGCCTTCCACGGCGGGTTTTTCATTTTTGGGCGGGGTGCGCGAAGGGGCACAACTTTCCCGCGCTTGGCTTGTCCGAACACCTGCAAGCCGTTCTTCAGGAAGCCCGCGTCGCCAGCAAGGGCTTGAATTTCTGGACAGCTTTACACCCTCGGCTAAAATGGCAGGTTCTTTGCTGCCAAAGATACACGTACTGCAATGACCCAACGCCTGCGCGAAATCCCATACAACTACACCTCGTTCTCCGACCGGGAGATCGTGATCCGCCTGCTCGGCGCCGAAGCCTGGCAAACCCTCGACGCCCTGCGCAGCGAGCGGGTGACCGGCCGATCCGCGCGGATGCTCTACGAGGTGCTGGGAGACGTCTGGGTCGTCCAGCGCAACCCCTACCTGCAGGACGACCTGCTGGCCAACCGCGACCGCCGCGGCGCGCTGATCGAAGCCCTGCGCCACCGCCTCGACGAGGTCGAGAAGCGCCGCCGCGAGGCCAGCGCCGAAGACCCGGAGCGCAGCGCCAAGGTGGCCAGCCTGGTGGTCGCGGCGCAGGGGGCGGTGGATCGTTTCAAGGCCTTCTTCGAAGACACCTACGACCTGCGCAAGCGCGTCCAGCACGAGCTGGCCCGCCACACCCGCAAGGACAACATCTGCTTCGACGGCCACGCCCGGGTCGCCCACGTCACCGACGCCACCGACTGGCGCGTCGAATACCCCTTCGTGGTGCTCTACCCCGACACCGAGGACGAGATGGCGCCGCTCGTGAAGAGCTGCATCGAGCTCGGCCTGACCATCATCCCGCGCGGCGGTGGTACCGGCTACACCGGCGGCGCGGTGCCGCTGGATGCCCGCTCGGTGGTCATCAACACCGAGAAGCTGATAACCCTCGGCCCGGTCGAGGAGGTCGTGCTGCCCGGCCACGACAAACCCTATTCCACCATCCGCACCGGCGCCGGCGTGGTCACCGACCGTGTCTCCGAAGCCGCCTCGGCGGCCGGCCGGGTGTTCGCGGTCGACCCGACCTCGGCCAGCGCCTCGTGCATCGGCGGCAACATCGCGATGAACGCCGGCGGCAAGAAGGCCGTGCTGTGGGGCACCGCCCTCGACAACCTGGCCTGGTGGAAGATGGTCACGCCGGATGGCAACTGGCTTGAGGTCGAGCGCCTCGACCACAACTTCGGCAAGATCCACGAGCAGCAAACCGTCCGCTTCCGCCTCAAGCGCTTCGACGCGAAGAGCTACAAGCCGCTGGGCGAGGAAGTCCTCACCATGCCGGGCGCCGCCTGCCGCAAGGACGGCCTGGGCAAGGACGTCACCGACAAGTTCCTCGGCGGCGTGCCGGGCGTGCAGAAGGAAGGCACCGACGGCCTCATCGTGGCCGCCCGCTGGGTGCTCCACAAGATGCCGCCGGTCACCCGCACGGTGTGCCTCGAATTTTTCGGCCAGGTCCGCGAGGCGGTGCCGGCGATCGTCGAGATCACCGACTACTTCAAGCCGGGCGGCGCCGGGCATGCCGCCGGCGTGCTGCTGGCCGGCCTCGAGCACCTCGACGAGCGCTACGTGAAGGCGGTCGGCTACACCACCAAGGCCAAGCGCCACGGCCGGCCCAAGATGGTGCTGATCGGCGACGTGGTCGGCCACGACGAGACCGCCGTGATGGGCGCCGTGTCGGATGTGGTGCGCATGACCAACACCCGCGGCGCCGAAGGCTTCATCGCGGTCAGCCCCGAGCAGCGCAAGAAGTTCTGGCTCGACCGCTCGCGCACCGCCGCGATCTCGCGCCACACCAACGCCTTCAAGGTGAACGAAGACGTGGTGATCCCGCTGCCGCGGATGGGCGACTACTGCGACGGCATCGAGCGCATCAACATCGAGCTGTCCACCCACAACAAGCTGGCGCTGTGCGACGCCCTCAGCGAGTTCCTGCAGGGCGAGCTGCCGCTGGATACCGGCGACGCCACGATCTCGCGTGACGAGCTGATCGGCGAGAAGCGCAAGGACGCCCTCGACTACGTGGCCTCGGTGCGCCGCCGCTGGCAGTGGCTGCTGGATAACCTCGACCTGCCGCTGGCCGAGGCCGAGCCGCAGTTTGCCGAATACGGCGTGCAGGCCGGCGAGCTGTCCAACCGCGCCGCCAACCCGCGGCTGTTCCACCGCCTGCAGGATTATTCCGTCCGCACCTCCTGGAAGACCGAGCTCAAGGCCCGCCTCGACAAGATCTTCGACGGCCAGCTGTTCGGCCCGGTGCGCGACGAGCTCAAGAAGCTGCACAAGCAGGTGCTGC
>JAKLLM010000253.1 GCA_023150125.1 Zoogloea sp. | reverse complement strand
CCACGGTGAAGGCAGACGACTTAGCCTACCAGCTGGCGTTGCGCCCGGACGGGCCTCCGCTCGTGAACGGTGCCGCCGGTTTCAGCCGCAAGGGGCCGGACCCGCGCCAGGCCAGCTATTACTACAGCCGCCCCCGGCTGGCGGTGAGCGGCACGCTGGGCCTGGACGGCCGCAGCCACAAGGTGACGGGCCAGGCCTGGCTCGATCACGAGTGGTCGAGCGAGCTGCTGCCCGAGGGCGCCCAGGGCTGGGACTGGATCGGCATCAACCTCGACGACGGTGGGGCGCTGATGGCCTTCCGGATGCGCGGCAAGGACGGGCGCGCCCTGTGGGCCGCCGCGACCCTGCAGGCCGCCGGCGGTGCCGCGCAGGTGCTGGCGCCGGAGGCGGTGGCCTTCGAGCCGGGCCGCGAGTGGCGCTCGCCGCGGACGGGCATCGTGTATCCGGTGGCCTGGCGGCTGCGGGTGGGGGCGCGGGCCTTCGAGCTGATGCCGCTGCTCGATGACCAGGAGCTCGACAGCCGCGGCTCGACCGGCGCCGTTTACTGGGAGGGCGCGGTGCGCCTGCTGGAGGCCGGCCGCGAGCGGGGGCGCGGGTATCTGGAGATGACGGGCTACGGGGACAGGATCAGGGTGGGGTAGGTGTTGCGCGAGGTGCCGCTCATCGCTCGGCAAACCCCTCCCCGGCCCTCCCCTTGTCAGGGGAGGGGGAAAACCGCCGCCCGCCGGGCACGCTTCCCCCTGCCAAGGGGGGCCAGGGGGTCTGGTCTTGGGAGCGACGTACAGGGCGCCCGCCTAGAACATCAGCCTGCAGTCGCGCCCGATGATGCTGATGTCCACGAACTCCGAGCCGGTGTGCCGGGTGGGGCTGAACTCGACGACGTAGCCGCCGAGGTCGAGGCGCTTGAGCGCGTCGAGGGCGGGGACGAGCCGCTGGCGCGGGGCGGCGGAGCCGGCGCGGCGCAGGCCTTCGATGAGCACCTGGGTGGTGACGTAGGCTTCGAGCTGGAAGATGTTGGGGCGCATGTCCTTCTCGCCGTGCTTCTTGATGTCCTCCTGGAAGCGCCGGACGATGGGGATGGCGGTGTTGGAGACGTTGGGCATCACCTGCGCCATGATCACGCCACGGGCGGTGTCCTTGCCTGCGATGGCGCACAGCACGTCGGCGTTGCCGTAGGAGGGCATCGCCAGGGGGGCGCCGATGCCCTTGGCGCGGTAGGCCTTCAGGAAGTCCCCGGCGAGCTTGGCCGGCGAGACCACGAAGACGATGTCGGGCGTGTTGCGGGCGAGGGCGTCGACGATCTCGGGCAGCCGGGCGGGGTCGGCCATCGGCAGCGCGACGCGGGCGGCGAGATCCTGGCCCTGCTTCTTGAGCATGCCCTCGATGGCGGCCAGCCCGGCGGTGCCGAAGGGGATGTCGGCGTAGGCCACGGCGATGCGCTTGAGGCCGGTGGTGCTGGCGTGCTCGACGAGCTTGCGGTACTGGGCGAGGTCGCCGGCGCGGACGTGATAGACGTAGGGGTTGAGGGGCGTGCGGAAGGGCTCGGCGCCCGGGACGAGGCCGATGATCGGCAGCTTGAGCGTCTCGGGCAGGCCGTCCTTGAGGATCCGGGTCATCGCCGGCGAGCCGACCGGCATGAGGGTGGCGACGGTGTTTTCGGCGGCGAGCTGGCGGAAGATCGCCACGGCCTGCTCGGGCTTGTACTCGTCGTTGGCGGTCTTGAGGACGAGCTGCTGGCCGTTGATGCCGCCGGCGGCGTTGGTGGCCTTGATCGCCAGCCGGATGCCGGCGTTGTACTCGGCGGCTTCGATGGCCGCCGGGCCGGTGAAGGGGGCCATGTGGGCCACGACGAGGTCGGCCGCGCCGGCCATGGCCGACCAGGCGGCCAGGCCGATGCCGGCCAGCAGGCGGTTGATCTGTGGGGGCCTGTTCAAGCGCTGTGCATTCGCCATCCGGATGCTCCTGGAAAAGTCCTGGGGGTGAAAACGGGCGCCAGCCCTTGCGGAACAGGCGGCGGCGCAGGCTAACATAATTTGACGTTTGGGTATCGGCCGGTGCTGCACGAAACGGGGTGGCGAGCCGCTGGGACGAATCGCTGCCGCCGCGCTTGAATTCCGGCCGGCGCACCTCATGTAGGCCTCAGACAGAATCCGGAGGCCTTATGCGCTACGACAAATTCACCACCAAGTTCCAGCAAGCCCTCTCCGACGCCCAGAGCCTGGCGGTCGGCAACGATCAGCAGTTCATCGAGCCGCAGCACCTGCTGCTGGCGCTCCTCAACCAGGACGACGGCAGCACCACGTCGCTGCTGCAGCGGGCCGGCGTGAATGGCGCCGGGCTGAAGGCGGCCCTCGTGAAGGCCCTCGACCGCCTGCCGAAGGTGCAGGGCCACGGCGGTGAGGTGTCGGTGGGGCGCGACCTGGGCAACCTGCTCAACCTCACCGACAAGGCCGCCCAGCAGCGCGGCGACGAGTTCATCGCCAGCGAGATGTTTCTGCTGGCGCTGGCCGACGACAAGGGCGAGACCGGCCGCCTGCTGAAGGAGCACGGCCTCACCAAGAAGGCCCTGGAGCAGGCCATCGACGCCGTGCGCGGCGGCCAGACCGTGGGCAGCGCCGACGCCGAGAGCCAGCGCGAGGCCCTCAAGAAGTATTGCGTTGACCTCACCGAGCGGGCCCGCCAGGGCAAGCTCGACCCGGTGATCGGCCGCGACGACGAGATCCGCCGCGCCATCCAGATCCTGCAGCGCCGTACCAAGAACAACCCGGTGCTGATCGGCGAGCCGGGCGTGGGCAAGACCGCCATCGTCGAAGGCCTGGCCCAGCGCATCATCAACCACGAGGTGCCCGAGACCCTGAAGGGCAAGCGGGTGCTGGTGCTCGACATGGCGGGCCTGCTGGCCGGCGCCAAGTACCGCGGGGAGTTCGAGGAGCGCCTGAAGGCGGTGCTGAACGACATCGCCAAGGACGAAGGCCGGATCATCCTGTTCATCGACGAGATCCACACGATGGTGGGCGCCGGCAAGGCCGAGGGTGCCATCGACGCCGGCAACATGCTGAAGCCGGCGCTGGCCCGCGGCGAGCTGCACTGCATCGGCGCCACCACGCTGGACGAATACCGCAAGTACATCGAGAAGGACGCCGCGCTGGAGCGCCGCTTCCAGAAGGTGCTGGTGGATGAGCCGTCGGTCGAGTCGACCATCGCGATCCTGCGCGGCCTGCAGGAAAAATACGAGCTGCACCACGGCGTGGACATCACCGACCCGGCCATCGTCGCCGCGGCCGAGCTGTCGAACCGCTACATCACCGACCGCTTCCTGCCGGACAAGGCGATCGACCTGATCGACGAGGCGGCGGCGCGGATCAAGATGGAGATCGACTCCAAGCCGGAGGTGATGGACAAGCTGGAGCGCCGCAAGATCCAGCTCGAGATCGAGCAGCTGGCGGTGCAGAAGGAGAAGGACGAAGCCTCCCAGAAGCGCCTGGCGCTGATCGAGGAGGAGATCGCCCGGATCAAGAAGGAATACTCCGACCTCGAGGAGATCTGGAAGGCCGAGAAATCGGCGGTGCAGGGCTCGGCCCACATCAAGGAAGAGATCGACCGCCTGAAGGCCGACATCGCCCGGCTGCAGCGCGAGGGCCAGCTCGAGAAGGTGGCCGAGCTGCAGTACGGCCAGCTGCCCCAGCTCGAGGCCCAGCTGAAGAAGGCCGAGGCGGGCGGCGAGGCCAAGCCGGCCAACAAGCTGCTGCGCACCCAGGTGGGCGCCGAGGAGATCGCCGAGGTGGTGAGCCGCGCCACCGGCATCCCGGTGTCGAAGATGATGCAGGGCGAGCGCGACAAGCTGCTCAAGATGGAAGACAAGATGCACCAGCGGGTGGTGGGCCAGGACGAGGCCGTGCGCCTGGTGGCCGACGCGATCCGCCGCTCCCGCGCGGGGCTCTCCGACGAGAACCGGCCCTATGGCTCCTTCCTGTTCCTCGGCCCGACGGGGGTGGGCAAGACCGAGCTGTGCAAGACGCTGGCCGAGTTTCTGTTCGACAGCGAGGAGCACCTCATCCGCATCGACATGAGCGAGTTCATGGAGAAGCACTCGGTGGCCCGCCTGATCGGCGCGCCCCCGGGCTACGTGGGCTACGAGGAGGGTGGCTACCTCACCGAGCAGGTGCGCCGGAAGCCCTACAGCGTGATCCTCTTCGACGAGGTCGAGAAGGCCCACCCGGACGTCTACAACGTGCTCTTGCAGGTGCTCGACGACGGCCGCATGACCGACGGCCAGGGCCGCACGGTGGACTTCAAGAACACCGTGATCGTGATGACCAGCAACCTGGGCAGCCAGATGATCCAGCAGATGTCGGGCGACGACTACCAGATCATCAAGCTGGCGGTGATGGGCGAGGTGAAGACCTACTTCCGGCCGGAGTTCATCAACCGGATCGACGAGGTGGTGGTGTTCCACGCGCTCGACGAGAAGCACATTGCGTCGATCGCCCGCATCCAGCTGGCCTACCTCGAGAAGCGCCTGGCCAAGCTCGACATGCAGCTGGATGTCAGCGACGCCGCCCTGGCCCAGCTGGCGAGCGCCGGCTTCGACCCGGTGTTCGGCGCCCGGCCGCTCAAGCGGGCGATCCAGGAGCACATCGAGAACCCGCTCGCCAAGCGCATCCTCGAAGGGCAGTTCGCCGCCAAGGACACCGTGCGGGTGGATGTGGAGGGCGGCAAGATCGTGTTTGCGAAGGGCTGAGTTGCGCCCCACGGGGGCAGGCGATGCGGGGTCGGCGGGGCGTGCCAGGTGTTTCTGGCCGGCTCGCCGGCCCCGGGTTTTGCTATCGTGCGTCCGGTTTCGTCCTTCCCCGGGCCCGCAAGGCTCGCTGCCATGAATCACCGCGAACGCTTCCTCGAGTTGCAGTCTG
>JAKLLM010000252.1 GCA_023150125.1 Zoogloea sp. | reverse complement strand
GATCCGCCACGCCGGGCTCACAGCCTTCATCGGCCGCAACTACGAAGCCGACGCCGGCGGCCGCTGGTATTTCCAGAACGGCCCACAGCGCGTCTTCGTGAGCCTCGCCTACACGCCCATCGTGCTGCGGCTGGCATCGCCGGAGCACCTCCAGACCCACGCCGGCCTGCCGGTCGAAACCCTCACCGAGGCCTGGCTCGACGAGGAAGGCAGCCTGCTGCTGGGCTCCGAGCACGGCATCGGCCTGCTCGACGACCGCGACCTGGCCGCGATGGCCGCGCACCTGGCCGGCGAGCTCGAACAGCCCGACGGCCCCGTCGAGCTGCGCTGGAACGGCCTGCGCCTGCCGGTGGCGCGCATCGCGCGGGCCGACGTGCCCGCCCGCTTCGGTTTCGTCAGCCAGCCGGCCTGAAACCAGGCCAGCCGCCCTGCCCCGCCGGGCTCAACCCCGGCCGTAGGTGTCTTCGAAACGGACGATGTCGTCCTCGCCCAGGTAGCTCCCCGACTGTACCTCGATGATCTCGAGGGGCAGCTTGCCCGGGTTTGCGAGGCGGTGCACATGGCCCAGCGGGATGTAGGTGGACTCGTTCTCGCCGAGCAAAAAGGTGCGCTCGCCGTTGGTGACCTCGGCGGTGCCCTTCACGACGATCCAGTGCTCGGCCCGGTGGTGGTGCATCTGCAGGCTGAGGCTGGCGCCCGGATTCACGACGATGCGCTTCACCTGGAAGCGGGCGCCGTTGTCGATCGAGTCGTACCAGCCCCACGGCCGGTGGATCTTGCGGTGGGCCGAGGCCTGGCTGCGCTTGCCGGCCTTGAGGGCGGCGACGATCTGCTTGACGTCCTGGGTCTTGTCCTTGCTTGCCACCAGCACCGCGTCGGGGGTCTCGACGATCACCGCGCCCTCGAGGCCGACGCAGGCCACCAGGCGGTCCTGGGCGTACACCAGGGTGTCGCGGCTGTCCTCGAAGAGCACGTCGCCGCGGGCCACGTTGCCGTTGCCGTCCTTGTCGGCGATCTGCCACAGGGCATCCCAGGCGCCCACGTCCGACCAGCCGGCCGACATCGGCACCACGCAGCCGGCGATGCCGAGGCCTTCGGCCGCCGCCAGCTTCTCCATCACCGCGTAGTCGATGGAGTCCGACGGGCAGGCCACGAACGCCTCCTTGTTCACCCGCACGAAATCGGCGTCCCGCGCGCCGGCCTTCCAGGCCTCGGCACAGGCCGCGGCCATCGCCGGCTGCAGGCGCTCGATGGCCTTCAGCCAGGTGCTCGCCCGGACCATGAAGAGGCCGCTGTTCCAGAGGTATTCGCCGCTGTCGAGGTAACGCTGGGCGGTGGCCGCGTCGGGCTTCTCGACGAAGGCCGCGATGGCCTTGCTGCCGTCGGGCCGGTCGGCACCGCAGCGGATGTAGCCGTAGCCCGTCTCGGCACGGTCGGGAACGATGCCGAAGGTGACGATGGCGCCCTCCAGCGCGGCCGGGATGCCCGCGTCGATGGCGGCCTGGAAGCCGGCCAGGTCGGCGATGACGTGATCGGCCGGCATCACCAGCATCACCGGGTCGGCATCGGCCACGGCCAGTGCGGCCAGCGTGAGCGCCGGCGCGGTGTTGCGGCCGGCCGGCTCGAGGACGATGTGGCGGCTGCCGCGCCCGACCGAGCGCAGCTGCTCGGCGGTGACGAAGCGGTACTCCTCGTTGCACACCACGACCGGGGCCGGCGCCACCGGCAGGCGCCCGGAAAAGCCGGAGAGGCGGCCCGCGGTGGCCTGCAGCATGGTTTCGTCGCCGACCAGGGCCAGCAACTGCTTGGGGTATTGCTCGCGGGAGAGCGGCCACAGGCGGGTGCCGGAGCCCCCGGAGAGAATGACTGGCTGGAGTTCCATGGGATGAAGGATGATGAATGGAATGTAAGAAAACGGCCGGCAGCCGTCACCGGGAACCGTGATGGCGCACGCGCAGCCGTCTTTCTAGCACGAATCCGCCGGGAGATTCGTTACCAATCAATCCATGGGCATTATGCCGAAGGCGCAGACGGCGCTTCTGCCAGCCATGATCCGACCACCCGCTCGACTTCCTCAACCCCTGTCTTCTTGAGACTCGAGAACAATTGCACGGTGACCTGCTCGCCGAGGGGCGCGAGCTCCTTCTTCACCGCCGCCAGGGTGGCCGCGGCCTCGCTGCGGGTGAGCTTGTCACTCTTGGTGAGCAGCACGTGGATCGGCCGGCCGCTGGGGGCAAACCAGCCGATCATCGTGCGGTCGCGGTCCTTCAGCGGGTGGCGGGAATCCATGATCAGCACCAGGCCGATCAGGTTGGGGCGGCGGGTGAGGTAGTCCTCGAGGAGGTGCTGCCACTGGCGGCGCACGGCCTCGGGCACTTCGGCGTAGCCGTAGCCGGGGAGGTCGACCAGCACCGCGCCGTTCTGCAGCCGGAAGAAGTTGATCAGCTGGGTGCGGCCGGGCGTCTTGGAGACGAAAGCCAGGCGGACGTGGTTGGCCAGGGTGTTGATCGCACTCGACTTGCCCGCGTTGGAGCGTCCGGCAAAGGCGATCTCCGGACCATGGGGCGGCGGCAGCCCGCTGGGCTTGGCAACCGAGATTTCGAACTGGGCGTTTCGGAAGAGGGACATGGATGAGACGACCTGAACACCGCGGGCATGAGCCCGCCGTGCCACTGCATCGCGCAAATGACTGGAGTTAATATAGAATAACAGGTTTGAGACACCCACATTCTTGGCTTCCGAGGACATCATGATCAAGCGTTCCCTGCTGCTTTCGCTGTTTCTGGCCACCACTGCGGCTCAGGCCCAAGACAAGGCTGCCGCCCAACCCGACATGGCCAAGGCGAAGCAGACTGCCGAACAGGTTTGCGGTGCCTGCCACGGCGCTGACGGCAACAGCCAGATCCCTGCCAACCCGAAGCTCGCCGGCCAGCATGCGGAATATCTCCTCAAGCAGCTCCGCAACTTCAAGAGCGTCGACGGCAAGCCCGCCGAGCGCGTGAACGGCATCATGGGTGGCATGGTCGCTGCCCTCTCCGACGATGACATGAAGGGCCTCTCCGCCCACTTCGCCAGCCAGCAGCTGAAGAGCGAATCCTCCAAGAACCAGGCCTCCATCGAACTCGGCCAGCGCCTGTGGCGCGGCGGCGACCAGAAGCGCGGCATCCCGGCCTGCGCGGCCTGCCACGGCCCGGCCGGCGCCGGCCTGCCCGCCCAGTACCCGCGCCTCTCCGGCCAGTTCGCCGAATACACCGAAGCCCAGCTGAAGGCCTTCCGCGCCGGCGAACGCGCCAACGACCCGGCCAAGATGATGCGCACCATCGCAAGGCCGTCTCCGACTACGCCGCCGGCCTGCGCTGAGCGACGACAGCCCCCGGGGCCGCCATCGCCGCGGCTCCGCCCCCCGAGGGGGCACGAGGCAGGTGACGGCCCGTCGGGCCAGCGAGAGGGGTGGTCGAGGCCACCCCTTTTCCATTTCCAGGGCCGATGACACCGGCACCCGCCAGAGCCCGCAGACTCACGATGGTGGCCCCGCCGCCGCCCGGACCCTCCACCGCGAAAGCATCCATGCGACACCGCAGCACCTCCCGCGCCCTCTACGAACTGCTCAGTTCGATGCGCTTCGCGATCAGCCTGCTGACCATCCTCGGCATCGCCTCCATCATCGGGACGGTGCTCAAGCAGAACGAGCCCTACAACAACTACCTCAACCAGTTCGGCCCGTTCTGGTTCCCGGTCTTCGAGAAGCTCGAGCTGTACACGGTTTACAACTCCGTGTGGTTCCTGACCATCCTCGGCTTCCTGGTGCTGTCGACCAGCACCTGCATCGTCCGCCAGGCCCGCCCGATGCTGCGCGACATGCGCAGCTTCCGTGAAAGCGCCCGCGAGAGCTCCCTGGCCCAGTTCCAGCACCACGCCCGGCTCGGCACCAGCCTCGATGCCGACGCCGCCCGCCAGGCCACCGAAGGCTATCTCGCCCGCGCCGGCTTCAAGGTGCGCGCCAACCCCCGCGAGGACGGCCTGCTGCTGGCCGCCAAGCAGGGCAGCTGGACCCGCATCGGCTATTTCCTGGCCCACTCGGCGATCGTGCTGATCTGCCTGGGCGGCCTCCTCGACGGCAACCTGCCCCTCAAGGCCCAGATGGCGCTGGGCGGCAAGGTGGTCACCTCGGGCAACCAGCTGATCTCCGACATCAAGCCCGAGAGCCGGCTGGGCCTCGACAACTGGAGCTTCCGCGGCAACGTCTTCATCCCCGAAGGCAAGAGCGCCAACGTGGCGGTGCTCAACGTGCAGGACGGCATCCTGCTGCAGGACCTGCCCTTCACCGTGTCCCTGCACAAGTTCCACCTCGAGCACTACGACACCGGGATGCCCAAGCGCTTCGCCAGCGACATCCTGATCACCGACAACGCCACCGGCAAGTCGGTCGAGAAGACCATCGAGGTCAACAAGCCCTTCGAGTTCGACGGCATCATGATGTACCAGGCCAGCTTCGAGGACGGCGGCTCGCGCCTCAAGCTGGTGGGCCACGACCTGCGCCCGGGCAGCACTGCCGCCACCTTCCCGGCCGAGGCCGCGGTGGGCGACAGCATCAAGCTCGCCAACGCCGGGCTCGACTACACCCTCGAGGTCGGCAGCTTCCGTGCCTTCAACATCGAGAACATGGCCAACGAAGAGGCCGCCGAGACCAACACCATCGCCAGCCTCGAGAAGCACCTGGGCAGCGGCGCCAAGTCACCCACCAAGAAAGACATGAAGAACGTCGGCCCGAGCGTCCAGTACAAGCTGCGCGACTCCGCCGGCCAGGCCCGCGAGTACCAGAACTACATGCAGCCGATCGAGCAGGACGGCGCCTGGTACCTGCTGTCGGGCATGCGCGAGAGCCCCTCGGCGCCCTTCCGCTTCATGCGCATCCCGATGGACGAGGACGGCAAGGCCGACACCAGCCTGGCGATCCGTCGCGTGCTCCTCGACAAGGGCCGTCACGAAGAACTCGCCCGCCGCTTCGCCGGCGTGATGCTCGGCCCCGACGCCGCCCCGGCCATCCGCAACCGCATGCAGGAAACCACCGCCAAGACCCTCGAGCTCTTCGCGGTGGGCGGCTTCGAGAGCGTCGGCAAGTTCATCGAGAGCACCATCCCCGAGGCCGAGCGAGAGAAGGCCGCCGATGTCTTCATCAAGATCCTCGAAGGCGCCGGCTGGGAAGCCTGGAAGATCGCCCGCGCCAGCGCCGGCCAGCCGCCCCTCGAGATGAACGGCGTGCGCGCCCGCCTGCTGCGCGACACCCTCAACGCCACCAGCGACAGCCTGCACTACGGCGCGCCGGTGTATCTGCAGCTCGAGAGCTTCGAGGAAGTCCGCGCCACCGTGCTGCAGGTCACCCGCTCGCCGGGCAAGCCCATTGTTTATCTGGGCTCGCTGCTGCTGGTGCTGGGTGTCTTCGCGATGCTCTATATTCGCGAACGTCGGCTCTTCGTGCTGATCAAAGCCTCTGGCGAGGCCCTGGTGGCCCTCAGCTCCAACCGCAAGTCGCTGGATGTGGACGAGAGCTTCCGGCAGCACCGGGACGCCATCGCCGCCCTGCTCAACCCGAACGCCGGGCCGTCTGCCCGCTCCTGATGTGAGGACCGCCTGATCATGGATATCGCCCAGCCCGACCACTCCCGCCTGCTGCGCCCCACCGGCATCGGCGACTGGCTGTTCGCCCTCGTGCTGGCCGGCGCCGCGGTGTTTGCGCTGCGCCAGTACGGCGGCTTCATGGATGTTTACGACAAGGCCATCCTGCTCCTCGTGGTGCCGGGGCTGGCCGCCATCGGCTGGGCCTGGAAGCCCTTCCGGGTCTTCCTCGCCGCGGCGGCGGCGCTCGCCCTGGGCAGCGTCACGCTCTACCAGGGCGACCTGGCCCGGGCAGAGCAGGTCTTCTTCCTCAAATACCTCATCTCCAGCCAGACGGCGATCATGTGGATGAGCGCCCTATTCTTCATCGCCACCGGCGCCTACTGGCTGGGCCTGCTGGCCCGCTCCGACTTCGCCGAAAAAACCGGCTCGGCCCTCACCTGGTGCGCCGTCACGATGGGCACCACGGGCCTGCTGGTGCGCTGGTACGAGAGCTACCTGATCGGCACCGACGTGGGCCACATCCCGGTGAGCAACCTTTACGAAGTCTTCGTGCTGTTCTCGCTGATCACCGGCCTGCTCTACCTGTACTACGAAGGCCGCTACGCCACCCGGCGGATGGGCGCCTTCGTGCTGCTGGTGATCTCGGCGGCGGTGGCCTTCCTGCTGTGGTACAGCTTCTCCCGCGAAGCCCACGAGATCCAGCCGCTGATCCCGGCCCTGCAGAGCTACTGGATGAAAGTCCATGTGCCGGCCAACTTCATCGGCTACGGCGCCTTCGCGCTGGCAGCGATGATCGGCGTGGCCGACCTGCTGGTGCGCCGCGGCATCCTGGCCAGCCGCCTGCCGAGCCTGGACGTGCTGGGCGACGTGATGTACAAGGCGATCGCGATCGGCTTTGCGTTCTTCACCATCGCCACCATCCTCGGGGCGCTGTGGGCCGCCGAAGCCTGGGGCACCTACTGGCAATGGGACCCCAAGGAAACCTGGGCCTTCATCGTGTGGCTCAACTACGCCGCCTGGCTGCACATCCGCCTGACCAAGGGCCTGCGCGGCCCGATGCTGGCCTGGTGGGCGGTGATCGGCCTGCTGGTCACGGCCTTCGCCTTCGTCGGCGTCAACATGTTCCTGTCAGGCCTGCACTCCTACGGCTCGCTGTAAGTCAGCCGCCACCCCGCCGGCCCGCCTCCAGGCGGACAATCTCGGCAGCACTGAAGCCCGCCCTCCGGCGGGCTTCGACATTCAGGGGCCGCGGCGGCCACGGGGCGTCGAAATCCGCCATCAGGGCCAGATAGGTCGCCTCGGGCTCCAGGCCCCGTTCGGCGCAGAAATGGCGGAACCACCTGTCGCCCAGCGCAACGTGGCCTATCTCGTCGCGCAGGATGACGTCGAGCACCGCGATGCTCGCCTCGTCACCGATCCGGCGCAGGCTGGCGACGATCGGCGGCGTGGCATCCAGGCCCCGCGCCTCCAGCACCCGCGGCACCAGGGCCATCCGGGCGAGCGGATCGGCGGCGGTCTTGACCGCCATGTCCCACAGGCCGCGATGGGCCGGAAAATCGCCGTAGGCAAAGCCCAGGTCGGCGAGGCGGGCACTCACCAGGCCGAAGTGATGGGCTTCTTCGCGGGCCACCTGCAGCCAGCCGTCGTAGTAGTCATCGGGCAGGCCGCGGAAACGATAGACGCAATCGAGGGCCAGGTTGATGGCGTTGAACTCGATATGGGCGATGGCGTGCAGCAGGGCCGCGTGCCCCTCGGGGGAACCGGGCTTGCGGCGCGGCACGGCGGTGTGGGGGATGAGCTCGGGGCGCGCCGGGCGCCCGGCGTCGTCCACCGGCAGGACCGGACACGTGCTTTTCGCCGGCAGCGGCAGGCGCCCGGCGGCCCGGTCGTCATGGAGCTTTGCCACCGCCGCCACCTTGTCGGCCGGGCTGCAGCACATCAAGGCCCGGTAGGCACGGGCGTACAGATCGTTGTCTTCCAGCATGGGGGCGGATGGTAGCAGCTCCGACCAGCCCCGGCCGAGTGCTGCACAGGCCAAAAAAGGGGCCGCACCCTTGCCGGTGCGGCCCCAACCCTTGATACGAACCTGGTGTTTTTGGCAGGCGCTCAGGCAGCCTTGCGCTTGGCGGCCACGGGCGCGGCAGCGCTGGTCTCGACTGCACGCTTGATGGCGAGCAGGTTGGTGTCGGTGATGTCCTGGATCTGGGCGCCGACCTTGTTCATGTTGTCCATCGCGGCGATCTGGGCGTCGAGGCTCTTGCGGAAGGCGTCGAACACCAGGCCCAGGCCTTCCGGCGCGCCTTCGGCCAGGCGCTCGATGTTGGCCTGCATCTGGCGGGTGGCGTCGATGGCGGCCTGGTGGACGGCGCTAGCCAGGAGGTCACGGGTTTCGACGAGCACTTCGTACTGCTCGCGGGCGCTGGCGGCGGCGCGCTCGAAGCCCGGCTTCACATGGGCTTCCTGCCATTGCAGGAGAGCGGACGGCTCGCGCACTTCGAGCAGCGCGCGGGAGGCGGCCAGCGCCTCCTGGGTGGAGGCAAGGCCGGCATCGAACTGCAGGCGGGTGATCTTTTCGAGTTGGGCGCCGAGGGTCTGCCCGAGTTCGGCGAGACGATCGA
>JAKLLM010000251.1 GCA_023150125.1 Zoogloea sp. | reverse complement strand
TCGGTGGGCGAGGAAGAGCTCCGCGGCGTCGACGCCAAGCCCCTGGTCGGCCACCTCGCCTCGTGGAACTACTTCATGTCCCTGAAGAACCCCGAGAACGAGAAGTTCGTGAAGATGTACCGCGAGTGGGCCAAGAAACAGAAGCTGCCCAACGCCGACAAGGTCGTCACCAACGACCCGATGGAAGCCACCTACATCGGCATCCACATGTGGAAGCAGGCCGTCGAGAAGGCCAAGTCCACCGACACCGACAAGGTCATCGCGGCGATGGCCGGCCAGACCTTCAAGGCGCCCTCGGGCATCGTCTCGAAGATGGACGAGAAGAACCACCACCTGCACAAGTCGGTGTTCATCGGCGAAGTGAAGGCCGACGGCCAGTTCAACGTGGTCTGGAAGACCCCGGGCCCGATCAAGGCCGCCCCGTGGAGCCCCTACATCCCCGGCAACGACAAGAAGAAGGGCGAGCCGGAAACCAAGTAAGCGCAGGCGCTCGCCCAAGGGGTGGGCGCTTCACGCGAAAACCGACGGGGGCTGCGGCCCCCGTTTTCCTTGCTCCCGAGCGGCAGTGGATCAGTCCGGGCCCAGCCCGTGCTCGGCAAGCCAGGCCAGGCAGGCCTCGGGCGTGTCGCTGAAATGGCGGGGCACCCGGCTGCTCACGTGGCTGCGCAGGGTTTGCGTCAGCATCTGCTGCAGCGCGCGCGAATACACCGCCGCCAGCGCCACCAGCCCCTGGTCCGCCCAGCGATCGAAATACGCCGCCCAGCACGCAAAGGCCGCCGGCGTGCCGCCCTCCCACAGCCTCGCGTCGTTGAGCATCACCCACGGCCGTCCGGCCCGCCGGGCCAGCGGCACCTCCAGCGACCGGCCAAGCACCTCGGCGCCCTCCCGGTTGAAGACCCCTTCATAGGTGACGGTCAACAGGTTGCCCTGCCAGGAGACTGTGCATTTTCCGTGTGGAGCAAAGCCCGCCATCTCGACGCCTCCGGTTTATTTAACCAAATCTTACACCCTGATCGGCGGCCCGGCCGCCGCCCACGTCCGGGGCCGGCCCTACGCAATTCATCGTATTTCAGGCCCCCAGCCCCGCCGGTAAGCTGACCTTGCACTGCACAAACGCGGGTGACCCCTCATGCTCAGACGACTTCTTTTCCTGCTCGCCTGCCTGGCCCTCCAGGCAGCCCCCACGGCCCAGGCCGCGCCGGACGCTGCCCTGGTCCGATCCGCCAGCTCACCCAGGCGGCCGACCCCGACTCGGCGCGCATCCTCAAGGCAATGGCCGACGACAGCCTTTATCTGGCCGGCGGCAAGGCGGTGATCATCGACGGCGACCAGGCCTTCGACGCCGCCACCGGCAGCCCCGTCAAGGTGCCCGAAAGCCCTGAAAGCCTCACCCTCAACAACCGCATCCGCGGCGAACTGGCCAACGCGCTGGCAGCCCTCAAGCTCTTCGACCCCGACCGCGCCCTGCGGCTCGAGTCGGCCACCAAGCTGCAGAGCAAGGTCGATCCGGAACTGGCCCCGCTGCTGGCGCGGGCGCTGGAGAAGGAGAGCGACACCGAGATCAAGGCCATGCTGACCCTCGCCCACGCCCAGGCCAACCTCGGCAACCCCGACCCGCTGGCGCGCCTGGCGGCCGTCAAGGCGCTGAGCGAGACCACCTCGCCGACGGTGCGCAGCCTGCTGCTGCCCCTGACCCAGAAGGAGACCGAGGCCGACGACCGGGTGCGCTACAAGGCCATCGCCGCGGTGAAGCACATGGAGCAGCGGCTGGGTTTTGCCGAGCTCCTCGCGCGCATCTTCTCGGGCCTCTCCCTGGGCAGCATCCTGCTGCTGGCGGCGCTGGGGCTGGCGATCACCTACGGGGTGATGGGCGTCATCAACATGGCCCACGGCGAACTCCTGATGATCGGCGCCTACTCGGCCTACGCCATGCAGAGCTTCTTCCGCGCCGTGCTGCCCGACTACCTCGACTGGTACCTGGCGGCGGCGGTGCCGGTGGCCTTCTTCACTGCGGCGGCGGTCGGCGTGGTGATGGAGCGCACGGTGATCCGCTGGCTGTACGGCCGCACCCTCGAAACCCTGCTCGCCACCTGGGGCCTGTCGCTGGTGCTGATCCAGGCGGCGCGGGTGCTGTTCGGCGCCCAGAACGTGGAGGTGGCCAACCCGAGCTGGATGTCGGGCGGCGTCGAGCTGCTGCCCAACCTCATCCTGCCCTGGAACCGCATCATCATCGTCGGCTTCGCCCTCTTCGTGCTGTTCCTGGTGTGGGTGCTGATGAACAGGACGCGGCTGGGCATGTTCGTCCGCGCCGTCACCCAGAACCGGGCAATGGCCGGCTGCGTCGGCGTGCCCACCGCGCGCATCGACACCCTGGCCTTCGCGCTGGGCGCCGGCATCGCCGGGCTGGGCGGCGTGGCCCTGTCGCAGATCTCCAACGTCGGGCCGGACATGGGCCAGGGCTACATCGTCGACTCCTTCATGGTGGTGGTGGTCGGCGGGGTCGGGCAGCTGGCCGGCGCGGTGTGGGCGGCCCTCGGCCTGGGGATCTTCAGCAAGCTGCTCGAAGGCTGGTCGGGCGCGGTGGTGGCCAAGATCACCGTCCTCGTCGCGATCATCGTGTTCATCCAGAAACGTCCCCAGGGCATCTTCGCCCTCAAGGGCCGCTTCGTCGAATAAGGGCCTGCCGCCATGCGCAAACCTTTGATCATCCGCATCCTCTCGGCGCTCGACCGCAAGGCCTGGCTGGCGCTGGGCATCTTCCTGGCGCTCGCGCTGGTCGCCGTGCCGGCCCTCCACCTGCTGGTGCCGGAGGGCAGCCCCTTCCATGTCTCCACCTACGCCATCACCCTGGTCGGCAAGATCATGTGCTACGCGCTGGTGGCGGTGGCGATGGACCTGATCTGGGGCTTCGGGGGCATCCTGTCCCTCGGCCACGGGCTGTTCTTCGCCCTCGGCGGCTACGCCTTCGGGATGTACCTGATGCGCCAGATCGGCACCGACGGCAGCTACGGCGCCGCGCTGCCCGACTTCATGATCTTCCTCGACTGGAAGGAGCTGCCGTGGTTCTGGCTGGGCAGCGACAGCTTCGGCTGGGCCGCCTTCCTGGCCCTGGCGCTGCCGGCGGTGGTGGCCTTCGTGTTCGGCTACTTCGCCTTCCGCTCGCGGATCAAGGGCGTGTATTTCTCGATCATCACCCAGGCCCTCACCTACGCCGCGATGCTGCTGTTCTTCCGCAACGAGACCGGCTTCGGCGGCAACAACGGCTTCACCGACTTCAAGCGCATCCTCGGCTACTCGATCACCGCCCCCGAGACCCGGCTGGTGCTCTTCGGCCTCACCGCCCTCGCTCTGGCGGCGACCCTGGTGCTGGCGCGCTGGCTGGTGACCTCGCGCTTCGGGCGGGTGCTGGCGGCGATCCGCGACGCCGAATCGCGGGTCATGTTCATCGGCTACAACCCGCTCTGGTACAAGCTCGCCATCTGGACGCTGTCGGCCGTGCTGTGCGGCATCGCCGGCGCGCTGTACGTGCCCCAGGTGGGCATCATCAACCCCTCCGAGATGAGCCCCGGCAACTCCATCGAGATCGCCATCTGGGTGGCGGTAGGCGGCCGCGGCACGCTGATCGGGCCGGTCATCGGGGCCTTCGTGGTCAACCTCGCCAAGAGCTGGTTCACCGTCAGCTTCCCCGAATACTGGCTGTTCTTCCTGGGCCTGCTGTTCATCGTCGTCACCCTGATGCTGCCCCACGGCCTGGTCGGCCTGTGGAAGCAGTTCGTCGCCAAGCGCGCCGCCGCCCGCGGCGCAGCCCCCGCACTGGTCGCCAAAGGAGCCTCCGCATGAGCGCCACCGCCGAACTCATCCACCGCCCCGAAGGCAGCGACGGCGGCTCCCAGCTGGGCCACCTGGCCACCGGCGAGCTCGACCTGTCCCACGGCGTGGCGCTGTACCTCGAGAACATCACCGTCAGCTTCGACGGCTTCCGGGCCCTCAACAAGCTCAACCTGGCCATCGACGACGGCGAGCTGCGCTGCATCATCGGCCCCAACGGCGCCGGCAAGACGACCATGATGGACGTCATCACCGGCAAGACCCGGCCCGACCGCGGCAAGGCCTTCTTCGGCCAGACCATCGACCTGACCCGCCTCACCGAGGCCGAGATCGCCCACGCCGGCATCGGCCGCAAGTTCCAGAAGCCCACCATCTTCGAGCAGCACACGGTGTTCGAGAACCTCGAGCTGGCGATGAAGGCCGACAAGCGCGTGTGGAAGACGCTCTTCGCCTGGCTGTCGGGCGAGCAGCGCGACCGCATCGCCGACACCCTGCGCCAGATCCGCCTCGACCGCGAGGCCGACCGCCCCGCCGGCCTGCTCTCCCACGGCCAGAAGCAGTGGCTGGAGATCGGCATGCTGCTGGTGCAGGAGCCCAAACTGCTGCTCCTCGACGAGCCAGTAGCCGGCATGACCGACGACGAGACGATGCGCACCGCCGAACTCTTCGTGTCGCTGGCCGGCAAGCACTCGCTGGTGGTCGTCGAGCACGACATGGCCTTCGTCGAGAAGCTCGGCGGCAAGGTCACGGTGCTGCACGAAGGCTCGGTGCTCGCCGAAGGCAGCCTGGCCACCGTGCAGAACGATCAACGGGTCATCGAAGTCTATCTGGGGCGCTGAATCATGCTGAAAGTCGACAACCTCCACCAGGCCTACGGCGGCAGCCACATCCTGCGCGGGCTCAGCTTCGAGCTCGAACTGGGCAAGGTCACCACCCTGCTGGGCCGCAACGGCGTCGGCAAGACCACGCTGCTCAAGTCACTGATGGGCCTCGTCAAGACCAAGTCCGGCAGCCTGCACTTCGACGGCCGCGACATCACCCACCTGGCGCCCCACGAGCGCGTCAAGGCCGGCATCGGCTACGTGCCCCAGGGCCGCGAGATCTTCCCGCGCCTCACCGTCGAAGAAAACCTGCTGATGGGCCTCGCCACCAAACCCGGCAGCACGCCGATCCCCGAGCGCATCTTCGAGATGTTCCCGGTGCTCAGGCAGATGATGCACCGCCGCGGCGGCGACCTCTCCGGCGGCCAGCAGCAACAGCTCGCCATCGGCCGCGCGCTGGCGATGGGGCCCAAACTGCTGATCCTGGACGAACCCACCGAGGGCATCCAGCCGTCGATCATCAAGGACATCGAACGCGCCATCCGCCTGCTCGCCCAGACCGGCGAGATGGCGATCCTGCTGGTCGAGCAGTACTACGACTTCGCCGAGAGCCTGGCCGACCAGTACCTGCTGATGGAGCGCGGCGAATTCATCATGCGCGGCAAGGGCGCCGACATGCCCGCCGACGGCGTGCGCCAGGCGCTGGCGGTGTAAGCAGGAACCCTCATCCGCGGCAACGTGGCCCTGCGCCGCGTTGCCGCGCGCAAAGGGCGGGTGATAACATCGCCGTTACTCCATCGGCAAACTGCAGGTAACTGCAGGACGCAAAGCCACGGGTCCTTCAAGCAAGGATGGCCGGGTTGCCCGACACGACTCCCGTGCCGGTTCTCGACGCGCTCTGCGTATGCCCTTGGGACACCCGAATCCCGACGCATCCAGACTGACGAAGAGAAACCCCATGACGATTCAGATCCCTGCCAGCGCGCGCGCCGTCCTCGCCCTACCGGCCCTTGCAGCCGCGCTCGTCCTCGGCGGCTGCCTGGCCACCACGCCGCCCATCCTCAACGCCAGCGGGCAGCCGGTGAAGTTCGTCCAGCCCATCCTCGGCAAGGCCGCCATGGCGGACGCCAAGTACGTGCTCATCGAGAAGAGCATCGCCGACGGCAAGTATCAGCTCGTCAGCATGTCGGCAACGCGCCAGCCGATCACCAACGCCCGCCAGGAACGCATCGCCTTCAACCGCGACCTGACCGGCTTTGCCCCCGACTTCACCGACTACAGCTTCCAGACCTACACCGACGCCGGCAACTACAACCAGCAGACGGTCATCATGCGCTGCACCGCCGTGCCGCCCAAGACCGAGCAATACGGCCCGTGCAACAGCGCCTTTGCCGACGTCTTCGTGCCCACCGGGGTCGTCAAGGCCTACGTGGCGGGCCAGATGGGCGCAGCCACCAAGAAGACCTGGGACGACCCGCGCCAAAACCCCATGCGCTC
>JAKLLM010000250.1 GCA_023150125.1 Zoogloea sp. | reverse complement strand
CCCGCCATGCCCGAACGCAGCTGCCCACGGGTGGCGCCCGCGGAAGTCAGGTCGACGAAGATGTTGGTGGTGCCGCCGAACGGCGCCTTGCCGGCCAGATCTCGGCCGAGGGCTGCTGCGTCGGCATTCTGCAGGTAGGCCCGCCAGGCCACCCTGTTGCCGTCGGCAGCGAGGCTCAGGCTGCCCTCGAAGGCGCCACCGTAGAGGGTCGCGGTGTGGCCGGCCGAAACCAGGCGCCCCTCGTGCACCGCCACGGGCAGGCGCAGCTTCTCGAATTTCAGGCCGCCGGCCTGCAGGCTGCCGAAACGGAGCACACCGTCAATGTCGAGGCCGCGCAGCCCCGACAGATCCACCGGCAGCGCGGCATCGTCGGCCGCCACCGGCTCGCCCTTGCGGTTCTTCTGGGCCTTGCCGCCGGCCAGCTGACGGTCGAGATCGAACCCCTCCACGTCCACATCGAAGCCGAATGCCAGCGGCGCCAGCCGAGGCAGGCTCCAGCTGCCCTGCAGGTGGCCCAGCTCGTGGGTCAGCTCGATCTTGCCGGCACCGCTGCCGCGCGTGAAATCGATGCGCCCGTCGCCGCGCACGGCGATCTTGCGGAGCGGGCTGGCCGACTCCGGGCTGAGGGCCAGCTCGCCAGCCTGGCCGCTGAGTTCGAGCACCCGGCCATCGCCCCCCCAGCTGGCGCCACCGGTGAGGCTGCCGGTGAGGCGCCCGAGGGCGGTCTTCCAGTCCAGCTCGGTGCTCAGGCGTTCGACGCTCCAGCCCTGGTCGCCCGCCGTGAGGCCGGCGAGACGGCCGCGGAGTTGCTGCCCCGCCAGCTTGAAGGTGGCCTCGGCCGAGTCGGCACGCGCCCCCTCCGGCGTGAGCCCGAGGCGCGGGATGCTGAATCCGAGCTCGGCATCGGCCTGCCCCGCGAGGCTGCCCCGGAGCCCCGCCCGCACGCCATCGAACTGCACGGGCCGGCCCTCGGCACCGAGGCGGTAGGACGCCTCGATCGTGAAACGTGCATCCGCGCCCGGGCTCGCCTGGGTCAGGCGCCCGCTCAGCTCGGCATAGCCTTCGGCCTGGGGCGCGAAGCGACCGGTGGCCAGCTCGAGTTCGCTCAGGGCCAGGGCGCGGCCGGCAGCCTCGTCGTTCCAGGTCAGCGCACCATTGCGCACCGCCAGGCTCGCCGACTCGAAAGCCAGCGGCTCGGCGGCCTTGCCGTTGTCAGCGGCGGGCGGCGCCAGCAGATCCGCGGCGTTGTGGCGGCCGTCGCGGTCGCGCCGCAGGGCCACGCGCAGGCCGTCGAACTCGACGCGATCGACAACCACCCGGTGGGCCAGCAGCGGCATCAGGCGCACGCCGAGCGAGGCCCGCTCGAAGCCCAGGAACTCGCCCTCCCCCGCCCGCCCCGACAGGCTGCCGCGCGGCACGTGCAGCATCAGCCGCGGGAACATCGAGAGCTCCAGCGGCCCCTCCAGGCGCAGGCTGCGCTGGTGGCGCTGCTTGGCGAAATGGCTCAGCTCCGCCGCCAGCCGGGCGCCGTCGAAAGTGGCGTACAGAAACAGCGCGCCCGCGGCGACCACCGTGCACAGGCCGCCGAGAGCAAATGCCAGATACCTCAGATATTTGAAATACATGTCCGGGATGCCACGACTCCAAGGCCGCGATCTTACCCCAGGGCGCGCAGGGGCAGGCGCAGCGCGAAGGTGCAACCCTTGCCGGGCTCGCTGTCGACAACCACCGAGCCACCGTGGCGCTCGGCCACGGTCTTGACGATGAGCAGGCCGAGGCCGACGCCGCTGGGCTGGTCGCGCCCCTCGTCGACGATCCGCGAGAAGCGCCGGAACAGGCGCGACAGCGCCTCGGCCGGGATGCCGGCGCCCTGGTCGCGCACGCGGATGACCCAGTCCGGCCCCTCGGCCGACAGGCTCAGGAAGACGCTGCTGTTGGCCGCGCCATACTTGATGGCGTTGGTCAGCAGGTTGATCACCGCCCGGCGCAGCAGCGAGAAGTCGCCCCGCACGATGGCCTCCTCCTGCTCGGCGTCGCGGGTATCCACCTGGATGCGGATGCCGCGCGCCTGGGCCTGGGGCCACACCTCGTCGGCCGCCGAATCGACCAGGCCGGCCAGGTCGAGCTCGACGAAGTCCTTGGGGTCGGAACCTTCGGCCCTCACCAGGCGGAACAGGCCGTCGGCCAGATCGAGGGCCGAGCGGGCGTAGCGGGCGATCCGCGGGATCTGCTCGACCTGCGCCGCCGGCTCGCCCCGGTAGCCGTCGATGAGGGTCAGGATGGAGGCCAGCGGAGCCCGCAGGTCGTGGGACAGGAAGTGCATGGTGTCCTCGCGGCTGCGCTGGGCCTCGTGCAGCATGGTGACGTCGGCCAGCCCGATGACCCGCCCGGAACGCGCCGCGGCATCGCCGATGAGCTCGGACACCGACACCAGCAGATGGCGCTTCTTGTCGGGCGACAGCTCGAACTGACGCGAGCCCTTCGAGCCGCCGAGATCGGGCAGCCCGTCCCGCATCTGGACATAGGCCGGCCACGGCAGCGCGTGGAGGGCCGACAGGAGCGCATCGCTCCGGAAGGCATGCAGCAGGTGGCGGGCGCGCTCGTTGTGGAGGATGACCCGATTGCTCTGGTCGATCACGACGATGCCGATGGGCAGATGCTCAAGCGTGTCGGCGATGAAGCGGCGCACGTCCCGCTGGTGCTGGGCCGCCCGGCGGACGATGCGGATGCGCGCCTCGAGCCCGTCGACGATGGCCTGTTCCTGCTCGCCCGGGGCGCGGCCCGGCGGCGTGCCTTCGCGCTCGAGGGCGATCAGCTCGGCATCCAGGTAACGCTGGGCAAACTCCAGCCGGCGCCAGCTCCACAGCGGGTAGGCCAGCATGCAGCCGAGCACCGCCGGCGCCGGCCCGAACCACCAGCCGCCGAGATGCAGGCCGACGCCCGACAGCACGATCGCCAGCGCACCGAGCAGGAAGGGCGCGATGAAACCCGTGCGTGCCTCGGCGTAGAGCAGGATCAGCATCAGGGTGAAGACCATCGTCACCGCCAGCGCGGCAGACACCCACGACGGCAGCAGCCCCACCGTCGAACCCCGCCGCAGCGCATCGAAGATGTTGGCCTGCACCTCGACCCCGGCCATCGGGCGCGACAGGCCGGAGGTTGGCGTCAGCACCGATTCGGCCAGCCCGGCGGCGGTGGCGCCGACGACGAGGATCTTGCCCCGCAGGGCATCGTCCGGAACCTGGCCGTCCAGCACGGCCTGGTAGGAATAGTGCTTGTAGGAGCCCGGCGTCCCCGAAAACGGGATGCGCAGCCAGTTGGTGCGCATCCACTGGCTGAGGTCGACGGCGTCGTCCACCGGCGGAGGAGCCGGCGCGTAGGCGCGCTGCAGTTCGGGCTCCACCAGCCTCAGCAGGGCGAGGGCGAGTTGCGGGTGGCGGGCGGCACCGAAGCCTTCCCACAGATACACGCTGCGCGCCACGCCGTCGGGGTCGAACTCGACATGATCGTGGCCGACGGCGGCAGCCACGTCGGCGAAGATCGGCAGCGGGCGGGTCTCGCCGGTGAGCGCCGCGCCGGTCGTGGCCTGGACCACCGGCAGCACCACCTGCCCATAGCGGCGCATGGCCTCGGCGAGCAGCTGGTCGGCCTCCGGGTCGTCACGGCTGGGGGTGTCGAGGATCAGGTCCATCATCATCGCCCGCGCACCGGCCTCCCGCGCCCGGTCGACGAGCGCCGCGTGGGTGCGCCGGGACCACGGCCAGCGGCCAAGGCTGGCCAGGCTCGCGTCGTCGATGGCGACGATCACCACGTCGCTGCTCGGCGGCCGCATGAAGGCCGACAGGGTGCTGTCGTAGATGCTCTGGTCGATGCGCCACAGCCAGCCCTCCAGGGCAGCCAGCACCACGATCACCATGCACATCAGGGTGACCGCAAACCACTCGAAGGTCGGACGGCGAAGGAGCGGGCTCACGGATCTCACGGACCGGGCACCGCCGGAGCCGACAGGCTCCAGGGCAGCACGAAGTGGTGCGACAGGGTCTGCACCGCAGACCACGGGCTGGCGACACCGTCGGCATCGAAGGCGCGCACGCGCAGTGCGTAACGGCCGGCCCCCGGCGCAGGCACCGTCAGCGCCGGCTCGCCGATGCGCTGGGAGATCAGGGTTTCGGCAAACGACGCGTCGCGGGCCAGCTGGAACTCGTAGATCCGCCCCCCCGGCCCGGCCGGCCAGGCAAAACGCAGCCGGCTGTTATAGACATTCAAGCTCACCGGCCCCGGCGCCTTCCGCACGGCGAGGGGCTGGACATCGCCCCACGGGCCGCGCCGGCCGTCACCGCGCAGGGTGGCGACCCGCCAGAAATAAGCGCCCGGGGGCAGCCCGGTGTCGACGGCCGGCGTCGCGCTGTCCCATTCGCCGGCGAGATCCGCGAATGCCGCGTCCCGGCTCACCTGGACGCGATAGCCGGCTGCCTCGGGCACCGGCTGCCAGCTCAGGCTGGCGGCATTCGGTACGGCGCTGAGCGGCGGCTCCGGGCGGGCCCGCAGCGCGACGGCGCGGAAGGCGTCGAGGCCTTCGAGCCCCGCGTCGTCGATGGCCCGCACCCGCAGCCAGTAATCTCCGTCGGGCAGCCCGGCAAAGCGCGCCGGCGAAGCATCGAACACGCCATCCGCCACCACCTCGTTGAAGGCCTCGTCACGGGCGAGCTGGGCCCGGTAGCGCACCGCCCCCTCGACCGCCGCAAACGGGAGCTGCATGGCGACCCGCTCCAGCACCGCCGGCACTCCGTCCAGCCGCGGGGCCGCCAGCAGCGGACGCGGCGCCGGGATGGGCGCCCCCGCCCTGGCGACGACCCCGAAGCCCGCCGGCAAGGCCGTCGCCGGCCCGGCGCCCTGGGGGCTCATGCGCACCTCGCCGCCGGTGACCTCGGCCTGGGCACTGCCGGC
>JAKLLM010000249.1 GCA_023150125.1 Zoogloea sp. | reverse complement strand
GGCTTCGTCGAGCACCGGGTGCGGGTTGGCGGCCAGGTCGCGCAGCTCGACCACGGCGGCCGGGTTGGCGGCCTTCAGGCGGGCGGTGATGGCGTCGGCCAGGCGGGTGGAGTTGGCGCCGGCGGAGCGGGCGCTGCTATTGATCTGCAGGATCTTCATGGGGGTTTTCTCTCCGGGTGATGGGTCAGAAATCGGGCAGTTCGTTGGGGCGGAGGTCGAAGAGCAGCACTTCGGCCTGCTCGCCGTGGCTGAATTCGATGCGCTCCGCGTGGCGCAGGCGGGCGCCGTCGCCGGCCTGCATCGGCTGGCCATTGACGCGCAGCTTTCCGCGGGCCAGATGCACGTAGGCGTGGCGGCCGGGGGGCAGGGTGATGGCGTGCTGCTCGGCGCCGTCGAACAGGCCGGCATGCACGCGGGCGTCCTGGTACACGCCCAGCGCGCCGTCGGCGCCGTCGGGCGAGATGATCAGGCGCAGGCGGCCGCGTTTCTCGGCGTCGCCGAAGTGGCGCTGCTGGTAGCGCGGCTCGACGCCCTGGCGGTCGGGCATGATCCAGATCTGCAGGAAGTGCACCGGCGCGCTGTTGGAGGCGTTGAACTCGCTGTGGCGGATGCCGCTGCCGGCGCTCATCATCTGCACGTCGCCGGGGCGGATGACCGAGCCGGTGCCCATCGAGTCTTCGTGGGCGAGGGCGCCGTCGAGCACGTACGAGAAGATCTCCATGTCCCGGTGCGGGTGGGTGCCGAAGCCCTGGCCGGCGGCGACGCGGTCGTCGTTGATCACCAGCAGGTCGGAGAAGCCCACCTGCTTCGGGTCGTGGTAGTGGCCGAACGAGAAGCTGTGGCGGGAATTCAGCCACCCGAAGTTGGCGACGCCACGCTCGGCAGCCGGTCTCAGTTCAAACATGGAGTCTCCTCGGGGGTAGGCGGGTGCTGCCGCCGGCAGGCAGCAGCGCCGCTGGGGGCTCAGCCCTTGATCGCTTCGATGGCGATGGTGATGGTCACGTCGTCGCCCACGTGGGGGGCGTACTTGCCGGCGTTGAACTCGCTGCGCTTGACCACCACGCTGGCGTCGGCGCCGATGGCGTCCTTCTTGAGCATCGGGTGCGGCATCGCCACGTAGTTGTTCACCTTCAGGGTCACCGGCTTGGTGACGCCCTTGAGGGTCAGGTCACCGGTGATCGACACCGGCTTGTCGCCCTTGAACACCACCTTGGTGGACTTGAAGGTGGCGGTCGGGTACTTGGCGGTGTCGAGGAAGTCCTCGCCCTGGATGTGCTCGTTGAAGGTGTCGTAGCCGGTGTCCACCGACTTGGTGTCGATCACCACGTCCACCGAGCCGGTCTTGGCGGCCTTGTCGAGCACCACGGTGCCGGTGGTCTTGTTGAACTTGGACAGCTGGGTCGACATGCCGAAGTGGCTGTACGAGAAGCGTGCGAAGGTGTGGGTGCTATCCACGGTGTAGGTTTCCGGCGCGGCGAAGGCCGGGGCGGCGAGGGTGAGGGCGGCGACGAGGGTGGCGATTTTTTTCATGAGTGACTCCTGTTGGGGTTGGGATTGCCGGGTTACTTGCTTCTTACTTGCCTGAGGCGGCGATGCGGAACTTGATCTGGATGTCGTTGGCGACGATGTCGAAGGCGGCCCACGGACCTTCGCCGATGGTGAAGTCACCGCGGCGGATGGTGAGGCTGCCGTCGAACACGCCGGTGTTGCCCTGGGGCGTGAAGGTGGCGGGCACCACCACGTTCTGCGACTTGCCCTTGATCGTCAGGGTGCCGGCCACTTCATAACGGTTGGCACCCAGGCTCTTGACCGCCGTCGACACGAAACGTGCGGTCGGGAAGGCCTTGGTGTTGAACCACTGCTTGCCGGCCACCTCGGCGTCGGCCTCGGCGGTGCCGGTGTCGACGCTGGCCAGGTCCACGTCGATGGTGGCCTTGGCGCTGGCCGGCTGGGCCGGGTCGAAGCTGAGCTGGCTGCTGAACTTCTTGAACCTGCCGTCCATCGCCACGCCCATCTGCTTGTAGCCGAAGGTGATCTGGCTCTTGCTGGCCTGGACCTGGTTGTATTCGATGGCCTGGGCCGCCGGGGCGAGGGCGGCGCCGAGGGCAAGGGCGAGGGCAAAGCGTTTCATGCGGGTTCTCCGTTGGCTGCGATGCGCTGTGGGCATCGGCGATGGATGCACTGTAACCATCCTCGTCTGTGCGAAATAGCGGACAATCAGGAACGAACTGTTTCTGGATTTGCAACGATGAACCAACTCGACGCAATGCGCACCTTCCTGCGGGTGGCCGAGCTGGGCAGCTTTGCCGCGGTGGCCAACCAGCTCGGCACGGTGCGCTCGGTGGTCACCCGGCAGGTGGCGGCGCTGGAGGAGCACCTGGGCGTCAAGCTCATGGTGCGCAGCACGCGCAGCCTGACCCTCACCTCGGCGGGTAGCGCCTACCTCGAGAAATGCCGGGTCATCCTCGACCTGGTCGACGCGGCCGAGGCCGAGCTGATGGAGGAACGCGCCACCCCGCGGGGCAAGCTGCGGGTGAGCCTGCCCCTCAGCTACGGGCTCAAGCGGCTGGCGCCGCTGATGCTGGCCTTCTCGCAGACTTACCCGGAAATCCAGCTGGGGATGGACTTCACCGACCGGCGGATCAACCTGATCGAGGAGGGCGTCGACCTCTCGGTGCGCGTCACCGGCCGCCTCGAGCCCGGCGACATCGTGCGCAGGCTCGGCACCAGCCATCTGCTGGCGCTCGCCTCGCCCGGCTACCTGGCCCTCCGTGGCCGTCCGCAGCATCCGTCGGAGCTCATGCTGCATGCCTGCATCGGCTACGCCCCCCACGGCAGCGGCCGCCCGTGGGTCTTCATGATGGACGGGCGCCTCGAGAGCTTCCCGCTCTCCTTCCGCCTGCAGGCCAGCAACGGCGACGTGCTCGCCGAGGCGGCGGCCCAGGGCATGGGCATCACGGTCCAGCCCGACTTCATCGCCGCCGACTACCTGGCGGCGGGCCGGCTGGAGACCGTGCTGGATGCCTTCGCCCCGCCGCCCCTGGGCGTTTACGCGGTGCTCCCGAGCAACCGCTACATGCCCCACGCGGTGCGGCTGCTGATCGATTTCTTGTCGGACAAGCTGGGGGCGGGCGAGGCGGCGGGCTGAACGCCGGGGCCGTTGCCGAACGTGTCGGGCGGAGGGGGCGCCCGGCCTGTGAGCGCTCAGGCGGCCTGGGCAGCCTCGCGGCGGGCCACGAACTGGTTCCCGGGGCGGGCCAGGCCGAGGTTCTCGCGCAGCGTGCGGCCCTCGTACTCGGTGCGGAAGATGCCGCGCCGCTGCAGCTCGGGGATCACCAGCGCCACGAAGTCGTCGAGGCTGCCGGGCAGCACCGGCGGCAGCACGTTGAAGCCGTCGGCCGCCTCGTTGTCGAACCACTCCTGCAGCTGGTCGGCCACCTGGGCCGGGGTGCCGACGATGGTCCAGTGGCCGCGGGCGGTGGCCACCCACTCGTAGAGCTGGCGGATGCTGAAGCCGTGCTTCCGGGCGATGTCCACCATCATCTGCGGGCGGCTCACGAAGCCCTCGCTCTTCGGCAGCTCGGGGAAGGGGCCGTCCAGCGGGTAGCGCGAAAGGTCCACGTCACCGGCCAGCCCGGCCAGTAGTGCGAGGCCCGCCTCCGGGTGGATCAGCGCGTTGAGCTGCTGCAGTTTGGCGCGGGCTTCCTCCTCGGTCGGGGCGACGTAAACCGACACCCCGGGCATGATCTTGATCTCGTCCGGGTGGCGCCCGTAGCGGGCCAGGCGGCCCTTCACGTCGCGGTAGAAGGCCTGGGCATCCTGCAGGTTCTGCTGGGCGGTGAACACCACCTCGGCGCTGCGGGCGGCCAGCTCGCGGCCGGGCTCGGACTGGCCGGCCTGCACCAGCACCGGGTGGCCCTGGGGCGGCCGCGCCACGTTGAGCGCACCTTCCACCGAGAAATGCCTGCCCTTGTGGCGGGGCGCATGCACCTTGGCCGGGTCGAAGAACTGGCCGCTGGCCTTGTCGCGAATGAAGGCGTCGTCCTCCCAGCTGTCCCACAGCGCGGTGACGGCATCCACGAACTCGTTGGCGCGCTCGTAGCGTTCGGCCGGCGGGCGCTGCCTGTCGAGGCCGAAGTTGCGCGCCGTGGCGTCGCCCGCCGAGGTCACCAGGTTCCAGCCGGCGCGGCCGTTGCTGAGGTAGTCGAGGGACGCAAACTTGCGCGCCAGGGCGTAGGGCTCTTCGTAGGTGGTCGACGCAGTGGCGATGAAGCCGATGTGCTTGGTGACGACCGACAGTGCCGCGAACAGCGTGACCGGCTCGAAGCCGGCGCCCTTGTCGCTGACGCCCGAACCCACCCGGCCGCCGAAGTTGGCCGCCAGCCCGTCGGCCAGAAAGAAAGCGTCGAACAGCCCGCGCTCGGCCGTCTGGGCCAGGCGTTTGTAGTGTTCCAGGTCGAGGGCGCCGTGGGTGGCGGCGTCGGGGTGGCGCCAGGCGGCCACGTGCTGGCCGGCGCCGGGCAGGAAGGCGCCCAGCTTGAGTTTTCTGCTCATGGTGATCTCCTTGTACGAATGAATGGGGTGTTCAGGCCGCCGCGGCCAGGGTGCGGGCGGCCGGTGCGCGCAGCAGCCACGCCGCCTGCCCGGCCACGAAGGCCACCCGCTCGGCAATCGCCGGGTTGGCGAGGCGGTAGTCGGCAAAGTCGGTGTCGCGGGCGAAGACGGTCTTGGGCGCCGAATACAGGCCCAGGTAGCTGGCCAGCGCGCGCAGCTGGTGTTCGAGGATCAGCGCGTGCTGCTCGCTGCCGCCGGTGGCCACCAGGATCGCCGCCTTGCCCTCCAGGGCCTTGGGGTCGATGAGGTCGACAAAGTGCTTGAACGCGCCGGGGTAGGACGCCTTGTACACCGGCACCCCGATCACGATCAGGTCGGCGCCGCGCAGCTGCGCGTGGGCCAGCTCGGCGATGTCGATGACGCCACCGCCAAAGCCCGTCTGGCGCGTGATCTCGCCAATGACCGCCTCGACCAGCCCCCGGGTGCGCGAGGGCGCCGACAGGCTGCCCGAAAGTCCGATGATCTTCACTGCTGCTCCTTGCATGTCGAGTTTCTGCGGAGGAGACGCCTCCGCTTGCAAGGGAGGCATAGCAGCGGCCGTGCCAGGTTTATGAAGTCAGGGGAAACAAGGGGTTACGGGAAGGGGGCAGGGGGAGAAGGGAGGGCTGCTGCGGGGATTGCGGCAGATTGAGGGGGTGGGTGTGGGAAGGGCGGCAGGGGGAAAAAAGTGCTGTTGGGGGGGCGTAGAATGGGTTACCGCAGCCTAACCCGACTGCACGTGATCGAGCATGACCTCAATCGCATCGATGCGTACGGGCACTATGGGCGAACAATTCGGAACGTGTCCCGCAGAATATCGACTGTTTTATCCGAAGCCGGAACAGGCCATCGACGATCCGACATAAGGGTGAAGAATAACGCCACCGGGAACGAAGGTGCATCGATGTTGCATTAGTGTTGCATTGGTGTGTCGGATGATGCCTCGACTGCACCTCAAAAATTACTTTGTGCGCCAATTCGCATCGTCCCAGCTATTGGTCTTCAAGTGATTTTCAAATTCTATTCTGAGATCCCTTGCTTCTTCTCCTGCTAGTAAGTTTTTAATAGATATGGCCACAAAGGACGATGTGCTTTGACTGCCAATTCCACCGCCAAAATTAAGTACTGCATCGAAGAAGTAATCTATAAATTCTTCGGCTTCGGAGTCGTCATTCCAGATCGATGGCATAGGGGTTATGTAAAAAACGTCGTTCCCCAGATAGAGCTCCTTGGTGAAAGAGCTGGTAACTCCCTGTGAATCTATGGATGTCTTGCTTTCGCGAGAACAGATTTTGATCAGTTTATCTTCGATTCGAAAGTACCATTTTTTAAATCTCTCCATTTCTTTGTTGATAGGTATGTCTAAGCCTTGATAATGGATTTTTATTTTTTTCCACAGCTCTTTTAGAACTTTTTCTGGCTTTTGGCGTTGCATGGATTCAAGCAGATCTTGATAGTGGCCATGTTTGCCATCAGCCTTTTCATCAAAAATACTCTCTACCTGATTGAGATAAAAAGTGGGCACCCAAAGACCAAGGTTGGTTTGAATGGAATATCGTTTTATTTGTTCTCCCTTGCCAGGGCGATCCAGTCTGAAATAATTTTCTAGGTTGAATTCGCCAAATTTCTCTCCTTTTCCAAGACCTATTATCTGGGAGTCTGTTTGTTTGAAGTCTTTGAGTGATTCAAACTTAAACGTGAGTGAGACGGGATAGGGGTATTTAATGAGCAGAAACCCACGCTGAAAAAATCCAACCAAGCTTGAAATGGGTTTTTTAATTTTTCTGAATTCTTCAATCTTCGTGGATTCTCTAAATAGCGCATTGCAGTACTTTGAAAGGGAGGGAGAGTTTCCAGTCTTAATTAAAATTTCCTCGTTCCTTTCGAAGGCCGCGCTGGAAGCATTGGCTGATCCTATAAGATAGGTGCATGCTCTTTTTTTGCTTAAGTAGAAACGATAGATCTTGGTGTGTAAGATTGGATATTTATC
>JAKLLM010000248.1 GCA_023150125.1 Zoogloea sp. | reverse complement strand
TGGCCTGGCAGGTGACGCTGTTCATGGGCCTCAACTCCTTCATCTACTACGTGATGATCAGCTGGCTGCCGTCCATCCTCACCAGCAGTGGCCATTCGGCAGCCCAGGCCGGCTCGCTGCATGGCGCGATGCAGCTGGCCTCGGCCTTGCCCGGCCTCCTGCTGGGGCCCGTCGTCCCGCGCCTCAGGGACCAGCGGGCGGTGGCCCTAGGGGCTTCCCTGCTCCTGTCGCTCGCCTTCTTGGGGCTGCTGCGGTTGCCGGCGTGGGCGGCCCTGTGGGTGGCGTGCTTCGGGTTCGGGTCTGGTGCCTGCATCATCCTCAGCCTGAGCTTCATGGGGCTGCGCACCCACAGCCCGGCGCAGGCGGCGGCCCTGTCGGGGATGGCCCAGAGCGTGGGCTACCTGCTGGCGGCCTCCGGCCCGCCGCTCGTCGGCCTGCTCCGTGACGCCTCCGGGGGCTGGGGCCTGCCGCTGGCGCTGTGCCTGGCGCTGACCCTGGTGATCGCCGTGCTCGGAACGCTGGCCGGGCGGGACGCCCGGGTGCCGGACGAGGGCAGGCCGGGCTGAGCGGCGCGCGCGCCCTGCTCCACCGGCTCAGGCGTCGTCCAGCATCTGCGCCATCCGCCGCCAGTGGCAGCCCTCCCAGAAAACCCGCCCGCAGCCGCTGCAGCGCGTGAAGCGCAGGTGACGCTCGCGCACCGAGGGCGGCAGGCGGTCGAGCACCGTGCCCTTGTCCACCGCTTCGAGGGGTGCATTGCATACCATGCAGCGGGTGAAAGGCCGGAAGCCCGGCCGCAGGCCAAGCCTCTCCAACAGCGCACTGAACTGCGTGTCGGGCGCGGAGGCGTGGACGTAGCAGGCGTGGCTGATCGCCCTGTGCTGCAGGAGCCCCCGGTCGCGGGTGAGCACGATGCGCCCCTCGGCGGCGGCCAGCGCCGCGATCTCCCGGTCGGCAAAGTCGTTGCGGAAAAGCGTGTCGAAGCCCGCCATCCGCAGCCGCCGGGCCAGCGCACCCAGGTGGGCGTCGGCAATGAAGCGCATCGCCTCCGGCGCCGGCCAGCGGCGCAGGGCGTGGGCAGCGTGCAGGTCGGCGGCCGACCAGGCGCGCACCTCGATGCGGTCGCCCTCCGCCGCCCGGTCTGCAAAGACCGCCGGCTGCCCGTTCAGCAGGATCGCGCCGACCTCGGTATGCGGCACTCCGCAGGCCTCGATCACATGCTTGAGGCTCGCATCGGGCGGCGCCGGCAGGCGCCATGCTCCACCGCGTCGGGCAGGCGGCAGGAAGGGCTGCAGGGCGTCGGCGAAGACGAGGGTGATCATGGTGGCACCTGTGCTCACCCGTCCCGCAGGATGCTGAACTCGCGGAACAAATGGCCCGGCAGTGGCACCTCCAGCCGCCAGTGGATGCTCATCGGCTTGCTGCCCTCGGCCTGCTCCAGCATGAGGGGTCCGCAGGCGCGATAGGGCTGGCCCTTGGCGGTGCGCACGAAGAGCTGGAAGCGCCATCCATTGGCGGGGCTCTCCAGGTAGCGCCGGCCGGCCGGTGTCTCCGGGCCGGCGGCGTTCTGCGACTGCCAATGGAAGCGCTCGGCGCTGATGGCGTAGTCGTGATAGGCGATTTTTTCGTGGTAGCCCTCGCGCTTGTCGAGGGTTACGAACAGCAGCTCCACCTTGCGCTCGCGCAGGGCCAGCACGCCAGCCTGAAACGGCGTGCGCCGCTCGGCGCTGAGCCAGCCCACTGCGGTGAGGATCTCGCGAACCCCGTAGGCCGCGTGCAGGCACAGGGGCACATCCTCCAGCCCCGGCACGGCCCGCTGCGGCAGGCTGCTGGAGGACTGCAGGACTTCACCGAGCTCGCCGAGTTCGGCCAGCAGCTCGGGGTGGGCCCGCAGCCGCTGGACAAAGTCTTCGCCGCTCCCCGTCTGCTGGGTCTGGCCATCCACCTGATAGGCGAGCATCTGTAGCAGGCGTTGCTCGTCCGCGCTTCGCGGCGCGTAGGTGGCGCCGGGCTCGGCGATCTTCAGCAGCAGATTCGTGCGCGCCGGGTCGTCGAAATGCAGCAGATCGCCGAAGCGGCGACCGAAGTAGCCATCCTCGCCTCCTGGCGGCGTGGCGAGCAGGCCGGCGTCGCGCTTGAGCCTGGTCCACCCGGAGCTGCCGCTGCTGCGATAGAGATCATCCAGCTCGATGGCCTGTTCACGCAGGAAGCTGGCGAGGCGGATACTGCTCCGCCCGTGCAGTGCGGCGTAGGTTTGCAGCTCGGTGCGCAGGCGCCGCCAGTTGTGCTGCACAAGCTTGCGCAGGCTGCCCAGCACCTGCTCACGGGCCTGCCGTTGCAGATGGATGTGGCAGCCCGGCGGCAGGCTGCCGAAGCCCTTGTCCACCGCTTCGATGAGCTGCCTGCGGGGGAGCCCAGTGAGCGTCGACAGCAGACGATCGAAGCGGAAGCCCTCCCGGTGGCGGCCGACGAAATCGAGGATCAGGCAGCCCTCCTTGTCTGGTGCGAGCCGAAGGCCGCGGCCGATCTGCTGCTGGAACAGCACCGGGCTCTGGGTGGGCCGGAGCAGCAGCAGGGTGTCAACCATCGGCAGGTCGACGCCTTCGTTGTAGAGATCGCAGGTGATAAGTGCAGACACCTCGCCCCGGGCCAGCATCTCCGGGGCTCGCCGCCGTTCGTCGGCAGGCGTTTCGCCCACCACGCACAGGGCCTTGATGCCGGCCTGTGTGAAGCAGCTGGTCATGAACTGCGCGTGGGCCACCGACACGCAGAACACCAGCGCCCGACCCTCTGTCGGTTCCGCCAGGCGCCGCCACTCGTTCAGAACCAGCCGGGCGCGGATGTCATTGCCGGTTACCAGCTTGTCGATGGCGGCCACCTCCCCCGGTTGAGCCCAGGGGACCGTGGAGAAGTCGGTGTCGTCGTCGCAGGCGTAATACTCGAAAGGGCACAGCAGCTGCTGGTCGAGGGCGTGCCATAGGCGCAGCTCGACGGCCGGGGCGCCATCGGGGCGGTTGTCGAAATAGCCGAGGATGGGCTTGCCGTCGCTGCGCTCGGGGGTCGCCGTGAGGCCCAGCAGCACACGCGGGCGGACCTCGGTCACGAATGCGTCGAAGCGCCGGGCAGCGAGGCGGTGGCACTCGTCCGCCACCACTGCGTACCAATGGTCGGCGCCCCGCTGGGCGAGCAGGTCGCGGCTCGCGACGCTGTCGATGGTGGCAAAGAGATGGTCGAAGCTTTGCGGCTCAGTGCCGCCTGTCAGCAGCTCACCAAAGGCATGATCGCGCAGGATTTCGCGATAGGTGCGCAGGGCCTGCTTCAGGATCTCCTCCCGGTGGGCCACGAACAGCAGGCGCGGCTGCCCGCCCTCGGTGAGGCACAGGCGCCGGTAGTCGAAGGCCGCCACCACCGTCTTCCCCGTGCCGGTGGCGGCGACCACCAGGTTGCGCCAGCGGCCGTGGTCGCGCTCGCGCTGCAGTTGGTCGAGCATCTCCTGTTGGTAGGCTTTAGGCGCGAGATCAAAAAACGTCGGGCGGGCCAGGATGTCCTCGCCAGACTCGCGCCTGAGCGCGGCTGCAAGTGCCTGGCGGTGGGCCGGATCTGACGGCTCGTAGCGCTGGAACTCACTGTCGGCCCACAGGGTTTCGAAGTGGGCACAGGCCCGCTCGAACAGCTCGGGCTGGCCGCGCTCGGTGAACTTAGTGGTCCATTCCAGCCCGCCCATCAGCGCCGCCCCCGACAGGTTGGCGCTGCCCACGTAGGCACTGCCGAAGCCGGTGCGGCGCCGGAACAGCCAGGCCTTGGCGTGTAACCGGGTGCGCCGGCCGTCGAGGGAGACGCGGATCTCGCAGCCCGGCAGCCGGGCGAGCGTGTCGAGCGCCCGGGCCTCGGTGGCGCCGGTGTAGGTGGTTGTCAGGACACGGATGCGCGTATGCGCTTGACCATCGGCACCCACCGCCGTGATGGCCTGCAGGATGTCGAACAGTTTGCGCACGCCGGAGTGGGTGATGAAGCTGACCAGGATGTCCACCCGATCGCAGGCCGAGAGCTCCCTGCGCAGCTCGCCGAGCAGCGAGGGCGAGCCTTTGCCGGCGGTAAACAGCCACGGCGCCGCCAGCCCTGTCTCGGGTGCTTGTGGCCGGGCGGACTGGCGGTGGATGGCCTGCAGGATCTGTGCAGGTTCGGCAATCGGGTCGGCCATCTCCGCCCCCTGCCCCAGGCGCTGGCGGAGGCTGACGAGCACAAAATTCACCAGCTCCAGCTGCTGGCGCAGCTTGTCATCCCCTTCGCCGTGCAGGTCGTCGAGCATCTGCGCCAGCTGGGCCGCCAGCAGCTCGGATAGCCGCGCCGGGGCGTCGGCGGGGCTGAGAGCCTGGAGGCTGCGGGTAGTCTCGTCGGTGCTGCGGGCGACGAGCGTGCTCAGGGTGTGGGTGAGGAGCTGGTCGTAAAGTCCGTCGGGCAATGGCATGCCGTGTCTCCGGGGCGCGGCGGTGGGGGCGGGGGTGATGACGGCCGATTCTATCCGAGCGCCTCGGCTGCCGAGGGGCCGATCTGCCCGGGCGACGAGCCCGGTGCTGCTGCCGAGCATCTCGCAGCACCAGCCGAGAACCGGCGGGCTGCTCGGTTTGGACTGCGGGGTCGTCGCGTCGGTCTCCGAGCTGCTAGCCATCTACCCGCGAGGGGTCCGGAGCAGCCCGGAAGCCCTCGCGAGCAGCCCGGAGGTGCTCGCTAGCACGAATGAGGTCCTCGCGAGCACCTCCCGCGTTGTCGGCTGGGGCACGTAGGCCGTCGCGTGAACCTCGGTGAGGGTCGGCGGGGCAGCGGGCACTTCGCCGGGTGTCGCGCCCGCCGGGGATTAGCGAGTGACCCGCCGCCCGAGGCGCGCTACCCTCTTCCCTTCGTTCCCGACTGCTGCACCCACCATGAGCTCGCCGGTTCCACGCCGCCGCCCCATCGACATCGTCCGCGACGAGCTGCGCCTGCTC
>JAKLLM010000247.1 GCA_023150125.1 Zoogloea sp. | reverse complement strand
ACCCCGAAAGCCTGCGGGGCGCGATGGCCGAGGTGACCGCCCAGCTCGGCAGGCTGGGGGCGGCGCTAGGCGAGGCTCCGCCTGCGGGCTAGGCGGTGTGCCGGACGGGCACCTGTAGGCTCTGGCTCTGATAAATCCTGATCGGCCCGGCAGGGCGGCCAGGCCCGCAAAACGGCGCGGGGCGACAATGTGTCGCCCCGCAGCCCCACCCGGATGCCGGCCCTTCTGGCCGTCTACATCCCCAGATACGCCGCCCGCACCTGCTCGTCCTCGCTCAGCTCGCGCCCGGTGCCGGTGAGGGTGACGCTGCCGGTCTCGAGCACGTAGCCACGGTCGGCGATGGCGAGGGCCGAGAAGGCGTTCTGCTCGGCGAGGATGATCGACATGCCCTGGGCCTTGAGGGTCTTGACCACGTTGAAGACCTCCTCGACCAGCAGCGGGGCGAGGCCCATCGAGGGTTCGTCGAGGAGCAGCAGCTTGGGGCGGCCCATCAGCGCGCGGCCGATGGCGAGCATCTGCTGCTGGCCGCCCGACAGGGTGCCGGCGGGCAGCTTGCGCTTCTCCTTTAGGATGGGAAACATCGCGTAGATCTTGTCGAGGTCGCCTTCCACCTGGGCCTTGGGCTGGGTGTAGGCGCCCAGGCGCAGGTTGTCCTCGATGGAGAGCGGGCCGAACACCTGGCGGCCTTCGGGCGACTGGCAGATGCCGCGGCGCATGCGCATGTCGGCGCGGAGCCTGCTGATGTCCTCGCCGTCGAAGGTGATCCTGCCGCTCATCGGCTGCACGCCCGACAGGCTGCGCAGGAAGGTGGTCTTGCCGGCGCCGTTGGCGCCCACCAGGGCCACGGTTTCGCCGCGGCGCACCTCGATGCTGATGCCCTTGAGGGCCTTGATGCGGCCGTAGCTGCTCTCCAGGCCTTCCACTTTCAGCAGCACGCCGCCCGGGGCCGAGGCCGGCGCGGCGAGCTCGCCGGCGCTGTGGGCACCGAGGCCGACGGACACCGGGGCCAGGCTGGCCACCTTGTGGAAGAGCTCGCGGAAGTTGGCCTGGGCCTGGGTGCCGAAGGCCGGGTCGGCGTTGTCGAGGAAGGCGGCGTCGATCTCCTGCCAGTCGGCGGCGCTGAGGGCCTGGGTGGCGAGCGGGAAGACCTCCTTCTCTTCGACGCGGACGTGCTCCTTCAGCCCGGCCAGGTAGGCCCGCAGGGCCGCGGCGAGCTCGGCCACCGGCAGCTGCCCGCCGGCGGCCCGGGCGAGCCGGTCGCGCAGGGCCTCGAGATTGGCCGGGGCGTTGCGGTGGTCGGCCTCCAGGCGGTCGAGCACGGCGGCGGCCTCAGGGCTGCGCTGGCGCAGCAGGCGGAAGAGGTAGTGGTCTTCCTTGGGGTGGTGGCAGTTGTCGACGAACTGTTCGAGGTAGTCGAACACCGAGCCGAGGAAGGCGTCGTCGACCTTGCCTTCGGCCTCCATGTCGGCCAGCACCCGGTCGAGGGTGATGGCGATGCGCCACAGGTTGCGGTGCTCGTCCTTGATGATGCGGAGTGCTTCCATCTCGTGTCCTTCGGTCTCAGGCGTGGGCGCCGAGGTAGGCGGCGATCACGTCCGGGTTGCGGCGGATTTCCTCGCCGGTGCCTTCGGCGAGCTTCTTGCCGTAGTCGAGCACCAGGATGCGGTCGGAGAGGTTCATGACCATCTTCATGTCGTGCTCGACGAGGACCACGGTGATGCCCGAGTCGGCCACCTTGCGCACCAGGTGGTCCACCTCGATGGTCTCTTTCGGGTTGAGGCCGGCGGCGGGCTCGTCGAGGAAGATCAGCCGCGGCTTCATCGCCAGCGCGCGGGCGATCTCGAGGCGCTTGAGGGCGCCGTAGGGCATCGAGTCGGCGCGGGCTTCGGCGTACTTGTCGAGGCCGACGAAGTGCATCAGCTCGGCAGCTTCGGCGCGCAGCTCGGCGTCGCGGCGGGTGATCGAGGGCAGGCGCAGGGCCGCCTTGACGAGGTTGCGGTCGAGGCGCAGGTGGGCGCCCACCATGACGTTCTCGACGGCGCTCATGTTCATGCAGATCTGCAGGTTCTGGAAGGTGCGCGCCACCCCGCGGCGGGCGAGCTCGTCGGGCGACTTGCCGCCGATGGGCTCGCCATCGAGGCGGATCTCTCCGCTGGTGGGCTTGTAGACGCCGGTGATGAGGTTGAAGAGGGTGGTCTTGCCGGCACCGTTGGGGCCGATCACCGAATACACGATGCCCGGGTCGATGGAGAAGCTCACCTCTTGAACGGCCTTCACGCCGCCGAAGTGGATGGAGAGATTGCTGACGTCCAGTAGCGCCATGTTATTCAGCCTTTCCGAACTTGGCTGCCAGCGTCGGCACGAGGCCCTTGGGCAGGAAGATCATGCACACCATCAGGATCGCGCCGAAGGCCACTGTCTCCCAGCCTTCGAAGGTGGCCAGGGCCTGGGGCAGGGCGGTGAGCAGCACCGCGCCGATCAGCGAGCCATACACCGAAGCCATGCCGCCGATGACGACCATCGTGACGAGCTCGATGGAGTGGAAGAAGTCGGCCAGGTTGGGGGTGACGAAGCCGACATAGTGGGCGGTGATGCTGCCCATCAGGCTGGCGAACACCGCCGACAGCACGAAGATGGCGACCTTGTAGCGCACCACGTCGACGCCCACCACGCGGGACGCCACCTCGGAGCCGTGCAGCGCGCGCAGGGCGCGGCCGAAGGGCGAGTCGATGAGGTTGAGCGAGGCCCACACGCTCACCGTGAGCAGCGCGGCGACGACCCAGTACCACTCCTTGTCGCTGGTCAGCTCGAAGCCGAACAGGCCGAAGGCGGGCACCGGCATGCCGTCGGGGCCACCCGTCCATTGGGCCTCGTTGCGCACCGCGATGTTGATGATGATGCCGAGGCCGAGGGTGGCCATCGCCAGGTAGTTGCCCTTCAGCTTGAAGATCGGGCGCGCCACCAGCGCGGCCAGCAGGCCGGTGGCGACGGCGCCGGCGAGCATCGCCAGCAGCGGGTTCCAGCCGAAGTGGCTGGGCAGCACCGCCGAGGCGTAGGCGCCGATGCCCAGGAAGCCAGCGTGGCCGAGGCTGATCTGGCCGGCATAGCCGATCAGCAGGTTGAGGCCGAGGACGATGACGGCGTTGATGGCCATGCGGATCGCCAGGTCGACGTAGAAGCTGTTGGGCAGCACGAAGGGCAGTATGGCCAGCACTGCGATGACGATGTAGAGGCCGGTGTAGGCGCGTTTGTGCCACCACCGCGCCGAGCCCGTTGCCGAGGCCGCCGAGCACCGCCGCGACGAAGCCCTTGAGGCCCAGCATGATCCCCACGTCGTAGGAGGTGAGGGTGATCGGGGTGATCAGGATGCCGCCCAGCGCGCCCAGCGCCGCCGACATCGCGAAGCTCATGAACAGCACGCCGTTGGTGTTGATGCCGACCAGCTCGGCCGCGAGGCGGTTGTAGGAGGTGGCGAGCATCGCCTTGCCGGTGAGGGTGCGGTTGAAGAAGTACCACAGCACCACCACGACCACCGCGGTGACGCCCAGCACCCACAGGCTCTGGGGCATCAGGGTGGCGCCGAGGATCTCGATCGGGGCGTCGCCCGAGAAGGCCGGCAGGCTGTGGGTGCCCTTGCCGAGGAAGACCTGCACCAGGCCGCGGATCACCAGCGAGGCGCCGATGGTGATTATGATGAGGGTCACCGTCTCGGCGCCCTTGACCGGCTCGATGGCGAGCTTCTCGATGAGCACGCCGACCACCGCCGGCACCAGGATCGCCAGCAGCAGCGCGGCCGGCAGCGGCAGCCCGGCCTGGGTGAACAGCACCGCCAGCATGCCGCCGAGCATGATGAACTCGCCCTGGGCGAAGTTGATGACGTTGCTGGCGTTGTAGATCAGCGTGAAGCCGAGCGCCGCCAGCGCATAGGTGGCACCGACGGTGATGCCCGAGAACAGGAACTGCAGCAGTTGGGCCAGCATCACGCGGCTCCCGTTAGGGCATGGGGGGGGCGATGGTTCATCGTGTCTCCTGTCGATTGAGCGATCGGATGATGGGGTCGGGCCGCGGTGCGTCCTGACTGCCGTAGTGCTCCGGGTGGCGTCACCCTGGCACAGTTCTGTATTTTGTAATTTGTTCCGTTATTAGAAATGATACAAAAAAGCGAGTCAAGATAATCTTGTGTATCAAATTACGGAGGGCGGAGCCGGAAACTGCCGGCGCGGGGCGAGCGGGGGCGCCGCGCCGCTGTCGGGCGGCGCGTGCTGCAGGGAGTGGGGAGGTCAGGCGGCGGAGGAGGCGGCCGCGTCGCTGTCGCGGGTGGAGCCGAGGCGCAGGGAGAGGGCGTCCGCGGCACCCTTCAGGCGGGCCAGCACCTCGCTGTCGGCGCTCATGTCGATGGAGCCTTCGACGCCGACGATGACCAGCGCCATCGTGAGCTCGTTCTTGAAATTGAACACCGGTGCGGCGGCCGCCTCGACGCCGCGGAACAGGTAGTTGCCGGAGATCACCGCGAGGCCGCGGTCACGCACGCTGGCGAGGAGGGCGTCGGCGTCGGCGAGGGTCTCGACGCCGGGGGGCAGGTTCTTGCGCTGTTCGACCTCGCGCTTGACGATGGCGCGGGTGGCGTTGGGCAGCCACGCGGCAAATACCCGGCCGGCCGCCGAGCTGAGCACGCCGAGGGTGGTGCCGGTGACGACGTTGACGGTGATCGGGCGGCGCGGGCGTTCCCAGCGCACGATCACCGGGCCGTTGTCGCCCCACACCGCCAGCGCGGTGGTCTCGTTGATCTCGTCGCGCAGTTCGGAGATGGCGGCCAGCCCGAGGCGGATGCGGTCGAGGCGGTCGATGGCGACGAGGCCGATGTTGAGCGCAAAGGGCCCGAGGTTGTAGCGCGAGGTGAGCGGGTCCTGCTCGACGAGGCCGCTGCGGATCAGGCTGACGAGGTAGCGGTGGGCCTTGGAGGGCGGCATGTCGGCGGCGGTCTCGGCGGCGGCTGCGATGTCCTTGAGCATCATCGAGCGCTTGCCGAACACCATCGCCTTGAGAATGCCCATGCCCACCTCGAGGGACTGGACGCCGTGTTTTCCTTCCAGTTCGTCGTTCATGTTTCTGTGTCCGGTGATTGGTTGAACGTGTTACGTAATGGTAAATTGATTTTGGAAAAAACAATCATATCTTCAGACAAGGAGACAGCCCCATGACCCAGCTTCGTGTTTTCGCCATCGACGGCATCGTGCCGGTGGTCCACCCCAGCGCCTACGTGCACCCCACCGCGGTGCTGATCGGCGACGTGATCGTCGGCCCCGACTGCTACGTCGGCCCCTGCGCCAGCCTGCGGGGCGACTTCGGCCGGCTGATCCTGGAGCGCGGCGTGAACGTGCAGGACACCTGCGTGATGCACGGCTTCCCGGGCACCGACACGGTGATCGAGGAAGACGGCCACATCGGCCACGGGGCGGTGCTGCACGGTTGCCGCATCGGCCGCAACGCGCTGGTGGGGATGAACGCGGTGATCATGGACAACGCGGTGGTGGGCGAGGCGTCGATCGTGGCGGCGATGGCCTTCGTGAAGGCGGGGGTCGAGATCCCGCCGCGCTCGCTGGTGGCAGGGATGCCGGCCAAGGTGATGCGCGCGCTGAGCGACGAGGAGATCACCTGGAAAACCGACGGCACGCGCACCTACCAGGACCTCACCCGGCGCTGCCTGGCGACGATGGTCGAGACCGACCCGCTCACCGAGATGGAGCCGGGCCGCAAGCGTTTCGAGATGCCGGACGTGGTGCCGCTGGTGGCGCTGAAGAAGAAGGATGCCTGAGCCTCAGTCGCCAAGGGCGCGGGAGTAGGCGAGAAACACCTCGTCCCGCGTCCACCCGAGCGATTCGTAGAGGGCCTGGGCTGCGTGGTTGCTGCGCGCGGTGGTGAGATCCATCCGCGCCTTGCCGCGCTGGCGGGCCAGCGCCTCGGCCGCCAGCAGCAGGCGGCGGCCCACGCCGGCGCGGCGCTGGGCCGGCTGCACGAAGAGGTCGTAAAGGCTGAAGATCGGCCTGGCCTCGACCGAGCAGAAGGTGGGGTAGAGCTGGCAGAAGCCCAGGATCCAGCCGTCCGCGTCGCAGGCGATGAGGATTTCCGACTCCTGGCGGGCGAGGCGTTCGAGCAGGAAGCGCGCGGCGCCCTCCGGGTCGGCAGTCTGGCCGTAGAAGCGGCGGTAGGCGTCGAACAGCGGCGCGACCGCGGCCGCGTCGTCGGGGCCGGCGAGGCGGATCGAGATGGCCGGGGCGCTCATGGCCGGGCTGCCCCGGGCACGCTGCCGGGAAGGCCGCCCAGCCTGCCGTCGCCGTAGCTGCGCAGCACCTGCGAGATGGTGACGTGGTAGCCGTCGAGCCAGTCGGCCTGGCGGGCTTTGGCCTCCCGGTGCAGCGGGTGGTCGACGAGGGCCTGGAGGGCTTCCAGGCTGTCCCAGTAATAAACGTTGGCCACCTGGCCGGTCTGGGGGTTCTCCCAGCTCGTCTCGCCCAGGTAGCCGGGAATCGCCCGGGCGGAGGTGGCGATGGCGTTGTCGAGCCGGTGGAACTCGGTGTCGAAGGCCTTGGCGGCGAAAACGAAGGTGGAGGTGTACATCCGGAGCTGCCCGTTCAGTCGAAAAATGCCGTGTATCGGATGCGCTGTGGCGCGCGGGGCTCAGGCCAGCTCGGCCAGCGGGTCGTCTTCGCGGAAGCGCTCGTGGATGAGCTGGGAGGCCGGCGGGGTCTGGCCGCTGGCGAGCTGGAAGTGGGCGTCCAGGTGGCGCTCGGAGGGCGCCAGCAGGCGGCGGTAGAGCTCCTTGCACAGCAGCCGGGCCTTCTGGCCGGGCCAGTCGGCGGGCAGCAGCACGTCGGGGAGCTCCGGGTCGCGCAGCAGCAGGCGACGGTAGTCGTGGATCAGCAGCACGCGCAGCAGGAAGGCCGATTCGTCGTCGATGTCGCCGCCGGCGTCGGCGCGCAGCTCGTCGAGCACCGGCTGGTAGCGCTCGACGAAGCCCTCGTAAACACCCGCCAGGCGCTCCAGGTTCCAGGCGCCGTTGACCATGTCGACGTCGCTGGCGGCGTTGCCGAACTGGGCGTCGGCGGCGAGGAGGGGCTTGAGCTTGCCGACGGTGCCCGCCAGGCCTTCGGCCAGCAGGGCGTCGAAGGCAGCGCTGAGGTCGGCGCTGGGGTGCACGAAGCAATCACCACCAAGGGTGCCGAAGCCCTGCCAGAACAGCGCCTGGCGCAGGGCCTCGCGCTCTTTGGGGGCGAGCTCGCCGACGGTGACGATGAGGCGCCAGCGCCGGTCCCACAGGGGGGCGCTGGAGGCGTAGATGTGGCGCGAGGCCTCCTCGAAGCGCCGGTGCCCGGAGGGGGTGAGCAGGTAGTCGGTGCGCCGGCCGATGGGCTCGGTGCGCAGCCATTCGTCCTTCGCGAGCCGGAACACCGAGGTGCGGATCAGGCGCTCGTTGAGGTCGAGGGGCTTGAGCAGCTGGATCAGGCTGCCCAGCCAGATGCGGCTGCCGCGGGGCAGGACGGCATCGCCGAAGACCGAGATGATGATCGAGCCCGCCTGGACGCGGCCCTGCTGGCGGAAGTCGTCGAGACGTTTTTGGGCGGCGGAGAGCACGATGGTGCCGGGGGAGGGCATAAAGCCTGCAATTCTAGCCAGTCAGCCGGGCCTCTGGGTAGGCGATGTTGCGCTGCGGGGGCTGGTGGCGGGTGTCGCCCCGCGTCATGCACTGGCCCGAGCGATGGCGTATCGCCGCGCCGACCGGGCAATGGCACCGCCCGGCCACGCGCTCCGCGAGGGGGCGCCTTCCCGTGGCCGGACAAGCCTGGAGCGGGCATCCGCCATGTCTCATCCGGCTCCGGGCCAGCGCGAGCGCAGGAAGTGAATTAATTGATACAAAAAAATAAATAAAAACAAATTTTAAGTATCAAGTTGACGCTCGATTAAAAAACAAATCCGTTCTGCCGGGCGCGCTTGCCTGCTCAAATTCAGGTAAAAAATCAAAATAATATTTTGATTTAAAACGTATTTTCTTTTGTGTAAGACGTTTTGAATTGTGTAATGAACGTCTTTTTTTGTCGATAAATTCGATACTAAAGATTGACTTCAATCAACTTCGTTTGTACTGTTTATCACAAGAACCCAACACCGACAGGAGACCACGGAATGACTCACCCCCTCTTCGAGAAGCATCGCGCCCGGCTGGACGGTGCCGTTTCTGCCATCGCCACCCGCGCCTACTGGTCGGCCTTCAGCGAGATGCCCAGCCCCAAGGTGTATGGCGAGACCGCACCCGACGACGGCAAGCGTGCTTTCGAAGCTCACCTGGGCAAGCCCTTCGAGCTGGGGCAGCCCGGCCAGCAGGGCTGGCATGGCGGTGAGTCGTCCCCCTACGGCATCGCGCTGGATGTGAGCTACCCGGTGTGCGACCCCGACGCCCTGGTGGCCGCCGGCCACGTGGCGATGCAGGGCTGGCAGGCGGTGGGCGCCGACGGCCGCACCGGCATCTGCCTCGAGATCCTCGATCGCCTCAACAAGCAGAGCTTCGAGATCGCCCACGCGGTGATGATGACCACCGGCCAGGGCTGGATGATGGCCTTCCAGGCCGGCGCGCCCCACGCGCAAGATCGCGGCCTCGAGGCCGTCGCCTACGCCTGGCGCGAGCAGAGCTTCGTGCCCGCCGAGACGGTGTGGGAGAAGCCCCAGGGCAAGAACCCGCCGCTGGTGATGAAGAAGCACTTCCAGATCGTCGGCCGCGGCACCGCGCTGGTGATCGGCTGCGGCACCTTCCCGACCTGGAACACCTACCCGGGCCTGTTTGCGGCGCTCGCCACCGGCAACCCGGTGATCGTCAAGCCCCACAGCAACGCGATCCTGCCGGCCGCCATCACCGTGCGCACGATCCGCGCGGTGCTCGCTGAAAACGGCATCGACCCCAACCTCGTCAGCCTGTGCGTCACCGACAAGCGCGCCACCACCCAGGCGTTGGCCACCCACCCGGCGGTCAAGTCGGTCGATTTCACCGGCGGCAACGTGTTTGGCCAGTGGCTCATCGACAACGCCCGCCAGGCGCAGGTGTATGCCGAGCTGGCCGGGGTGAACAACATCGTCATCGACTCCACCGACGCCTACAAGGCGATGCTCGGCAACCTGGCCTTCACGCTGTCGCTGTACTCCGGCCAGATGTGCACCACCTCCCAGGCGCTCTTCGTGCCGGCCGGCGGCATCGAGACCGACCAGGGCCACAAGAGCTACGACGAGTTCTGCGCCGACCTGGCCGCCGCCGTCCAGCGCTTTTTGTCCAAGCCCGAGGTCGCCCACGCCGTGCTCGGCGCGATCCAGTCCACCGACACTGCCGAGCGCATCGATGTGGCCAACAGCGGCGCGCTCGGCAAGGTCGTGCTGGCCTCCACCAAGCTCGACAACCCCGACTTCCCGGCCGCCAAGGCGCGCACGCCGGTGCTGCTGGCCTGCGACGCCGGCGACGAAAAGCTCTACATGGAAGAGCGCTTCGGCCCGATCGCCTTCATCGTCAAGGTGGCCGACAGCGCCGCGGCAGTCGCCCTGTCCGAGCGCGTGGTGAGCACCCACGGCGCGCTCACCGTGGGTGTGTATTCCACCAGGCAGGACGTCATCGACGCGATGACCGAAGCCACCTGGCGCAGCAAGGTTGCCCTGTCGATCAACCTCACCGGTGGCGTGTTCGTCAATCAGTCGGCGGCCTACTCCGACTACCACGGCACCGGCGGCAACCCGGCCGCCAACGCCTCGTATGCCGATTCGGCCTTCGTCGCCAACCGCTTCCGCGTCGTCCAGCGCCGCTACCACGTTTGAAGCTGTGCATGAATCCGCGGCGCCGGCCCTTGCCGGCACCCGCGGTGGGCCCCGTACGTCCATACGGCGGCGCTTCGCGGGCCGGCCTGACAGGGCGCGACACGATTTCTGCACGTG